>CAYGMX010000082.1:479-9313 GCA_964351055.1 uncultured Loktanella sp.
GATGCCATAGATATCCGCCAATCCGATCTGGCCGGATCCGGAGGCCATTGCCTGCCCCCGAATAAGAGGCGCGACAGACACAACACCGTCGATTGCGCGAATACGGTCTGCCATTTCTTCGTAATCTTCGATCACCGCGCGGGGCTGCACCACGGTGACATGGGCATTTGCCCCTGCAATCGTGTCGATAAACTCGGCCCGAAACCCCGACCGGACGGCAAGCGTGGCAATCAGCGCGAAAACGGCCAATGTGACACCGATCAGGCTGATCCATGTCATCACGCTCACGCCGCCCTCGGCGCGTTTGGCGCGGATATAGCGCCACGCGATCATCCATTCGAATTTGGCAAAGGGACGCGTGGACTTTACGGTGGCCATGTCTGCTCCTGCATCAATTTGGGCGCAACGTGGGGCGGTATGGGGCAATGGTCAAGCACGGACCACCACCCGACCGTCGATGCTTGGGCTATCTTTGCACCCCGGACAGTCTGGGCAGGTGGCTTGGTGTCTCGCTCACCAGTGTCGGGCGAACGACCGGCGGGTCCATTTTCATTGCAGGTTCGCGGCGTTTGGTTTGTGTGCTGCGGACGGTCCGTGGCGCTTTGAACGGCAACATGACAAGCGCCAGAACGGCCGCAAGTGTGGCCCATCCACCCAAAAAACCGGTTCCGGCAGCCGCCGCACCGGCCAGGCTTAGGGGCATCGCGGGGGTATAGTCCGACCAGACGGCCTGCACGGTCGCGGCATCTGCCATGCGGTGTGGCAGGGTCAGCCTCTCAAGGGGTGTGGCCTCGCGCAGGATCATCAGGTTTTCGCTCAGCCGCGCATGGCGGGCGAAAGTACGCCGCCAAAGCGCCTCTTGGCTTTCGACCAAAGGCGTTGCCGCCATCGCTTCCAACATCGCTTCACGGCCCAGACCATCGGCCAAAGCGGTGTCATCGAAATCCTTGACCTGACGGGTCAATTCATCAACCTGCCCGCCAAGGCGCTGCATGTATTGCTGCGAGAATTCTGGGTATTGCGACAGGCCCGCCGCTCCGGTGAGCCCGCCAATCAAACACAGGACCCTGATCATCTCAGCGGCCCCTGTGGGGAACATTTGGTCATCTGCTGCCTCGTGACATCTTGTTTTGCGGCAACTCTAGCAGCAATCAGCGGGCCTGTTAACGGATGACATGCGCGATGGGCGCTGATCCGCGTGTGACTGCAACCAATCCATCACATTCTGTGCATCTTGGTCGGGCGGAAACACCGGATAGAAGACTTTCACAATCATCCCGTCCTTGGCAATCAGGGTGAGGCGCTTGTGCAGGTACTGGCCGTTTACCTCCATGCCCGGCAGGTCAAGCGCCTTGCCCAAGTCGAAAGCTGCGTCAGACAACAAGGAGAACGGCAAGTGAAGACGGGCGGCGGCCTCGCTTTGATAGGCGGTATCTTGTGTGGAGACCCCGAAAATATGCGCCACGCCCAAAGCGCGCAGATCGGCTGCGTGGTCACGAAAGGCACAGGACTGCGGCGTGCATCCGCGTGCGCCGGGGATGTCGTTCCAGCCATCAGGCAAGGCGCGGTCGGGGCGTCCGGTCATCGGATAGATGTAGATGACCGTGATTCCCTTCAATTGGCCCAGCGGCACCGCAGGCCCTTGCGTGGCGGGCAGTGTCACATCCGGCAGCATGACACCGACCAGATGATCCGCCTTGCCGTCGTCAGACGGCGAGGGGATCAGCGACCAATCGACTTCTGTCAGGCTCATGCGATGCCTTCGTATATCTCGGCGATCCGTGCAACCGCATCTTCGGGCGGCATTTCCTTGCTTTCACCCGTGCGGCGGCAGGTCAGTTCGACCACACCATTCTTGAGCCCGCGCGGGCCGACCGTGATCCGCCACGGCAGGCCGATCATGTCCATTGTCCCGAACTTCGCCCCTGCCCGCTCGTCACGGTCGTCATAGAGCGGCTCGAGGCCCAGCGCGGTCAGCGACGCATAAAGCGCCTCGCAGGCTGCATCGGCTTCAGCGTCGCCGGACTTCATATTCAGGATACCGCAATGGAAGGGCGTTACTCCTTCGGGCCAGATGATGCCCTTTTCATCATGGCTGGCCTCGATGATCGCACCCAGAAGGCGGGATACGCCGATACCGTGGCTGCCCATATGCACAGGGACTTTGCTTCCCTTGCCATCATCGACCAACGCACCCATGGCATCGGAATACTTGGTGCCGAAATAGAAAATCTGGCCCACTTCGATCCCGCGCGCGGTGCGGCGGCGCTCTTGGGGGATCGCATTGAACAGTGCCTCGTCATGGGTCTCATCCGTGCGGGCATAGCGCGAGGTGAATTCCTCCAGCACCGCCTGACAGGCGGCATGATCGTCATAGTCGATCTGGCGGTCACCGAATTTCAGATCGGTGATCTCGCTGTCATAGAAAACCTCTGACTCGCCCGTCTCTGCCAGCACAAGGAACTCGTGGGTGTCGTCGCCCCCAATCGGGCCAGAGTCAGCGCGCATCGGGATCGCTTGCAGGCCCATGCGTTCGTAGGTGCGCAGATAGCTGACCAGATGGCGGTTATACGCGTGCAGCGCATCTTCCTTGGTGAGGTCGAAGTTATAGCCGTCTTTCATATAGAACTCGCGGCCCCGCATCACGCCAAAGCGGGGGCGGACCTCGTCGCGGAATTTCCATTGGATCTGGTAAAGGGTAAGCGGCAGGTCTTTATAGCTGGTCACATGGGCGCGGAAGATATCGGTGACCAGTTCCTCTGCCGTGGGGGTAAACAGCATCTCGCGCCCGCCGCGGTCCTTGATCCGCAGCATTTCTTCGCCGTAAGCGTCATAGCGTCCACTTTCGCGCCACAGGTCCGCTGACTGGATTGTCGGCATCTGGATCGCGATATGGCCTGCGCGGGCCTGCTCTTCATGCACAATGTCTTCGATCTTGCGCAGCACCTTGAACCCCAGAGGCAGCCATGAATAAATACCCGCGCTGGCCTGCTTGATCATACCGGCCTGCAACATATAGCGGTGGCTGACAATCTGCGCCTCGCGGGGCGTTTCTTTGAGAACGGGCAGGAAATAGCGGCTCATGCGCATGGGACTGACTTTCTTGGCAAATCTGTTGGGTCACGGTTTAATCCGCGCAATGCAGCCCCGCAAGCACTCAAGGGCGCTAATTTGGCACCTCCCCTTGCGCGATGCAGCGCCATGGCGCATCTAGAAGGCAGGCAAATCTGGATGAGCAATGGCACTTCCTGTCAAAGAACAAGCGAAATACTGGGGCATCGCCACAGCCGTATTCCTGGTGACCTTGTGGTTTCTGGGCGATGTGATCCTGCCTTTCGTGCTGGGCGGGGCCATTGCCTATTGTCTTGACCCTATCGCGGACCGCCTGCAGCGCGCAGGGTGCAGCCGTGTCGCTGCGGTCGCGATCATCTCGCTGATCACAGCGCTGATCTTTATTCTACTGATCTTGCTGGTCATTCCGACGCTGATCCAGCAGACATCGTCGCTGATCAATACCGCGCCCGAACTTTTTGGCCGCCTTCAGGCAGGCCTCACCGAACGCTTTCCGCAACTTGTGGATGCCGACAGCACGATCCGCCAGCAGCTTTTGGCGATTGGCGAGACGATCCAATCCAAAGGCGGCGAATTGGTAAATGGAATCCTGAATTCCGCGCTGGGGCTGATCAACATTCTGGTGTTGCTGGTGATCGTGCCGGTCGTCGCGGTCTATATGCTGCTGGATTGGGACAATATGACCGCCAAGATCGACGGCATGTTGCCGCGCGATCACGTGCAAACGGTCCGGACGCTTGCACGCGATATCGACGCGACGCTGGCGTCATTTATACGGGGGCAAGGCACTGTCTGCCTGATCCTTGGCACCTACTATGCCGTTGCCTTGATGCTGGCAGGGCTGAACTTTGGCCTGATCGTCGGTTTCATCGCGGGGCTGATTACCTTTATTCCCTATGTGGGCGCTCTGGTCGGTGGCACTTTGGCCGTCGGCCTTGCGCTGTTCCAGTTCTGGGGCTCGGTCGAGCTTGCCGATGGCGATACGGTTTCCTACACAACCAACTGGCTGCGGATCGGGGTTGTGGCAGGTATCTTCGGTCTGGGGCAGTTTCTTGAAGGGAATATCCTGACCCCCAAACTGGTCGGCGGCTCGGTGGGCCTGCACCCCGTCTGGCTGCTCTTTGCCCTTTCGGTCTTTGGTTCGCTGTTCGGGTTCGTGGGGATGCTGGTCGCTGTACCGATTGCAGCGGTGATCGGGGTGGTCGCGCGCTATGCCTTGGGGCGCTACAAGGACAGCTTGCTGTATCGCGGACAGTCCAAAGGCGACTAGATGGCAAACCAGCTCGCATTCGACTGGCCGGCAGGGGTTGCACTTGGGCCTGATGATTTTTTTGTTTCACAGGCCAATGCGCAGGCGGTGGCCATGCTCGACACTCCCGACAGTTGGCCTGCGCGCAAGCTGGTTCTGACGGGGCCGGAAGGCTGCGGCAAGAGCCACCTTGCAGGGGTCTTTCGGGCAAGGAACGACGGGCTTATGCTGGCGGCGGCGGATCTTCCGGCCGATTTTCAGACCACTGCCGCGACGGTCATCATCGAAGATATGGAACAGCTACCGCGCACTTCGGAAGAAGCGCTGTTCCATCTGCACAACCATCTGGGCAGTACTGGCGGAACACTTTTGCTGACCGCGCAGTCAGCGCCAAGCCGTTGGCCGCTTGCACTGCCGGATCTGGCCAGCCGGATGCAGGCCACCGCCGTCACGCATATTACCGACCCCGATGATGCGCTCTTGGCTGCGCTGATCATGAAGCTTTTTGCAGACCGCCAGATCGTGCCGAAACCCGCTTTGGTCAAATATCTGGCGGCGCGGATCGAAAGATCGTTTGCCGCCGCCGCAGATATCGTCGCAAGGATGGATGCGGTCGCCCTGACAGAGGGACGCAAGATCAACAAACGCCTTGCCCGCGACCTGCTGGACAACGCAAGCTGACCCCGCAATACTTGTCATAGAACCGCAACAATTGCGGTACAAAAGGCCACATGACCCACGCAAATTTTCTTGAAGGGGACTTTCCGGCCCCCACGACACTCGACATCGACATCGAAACGCCCGCGCGCTTCGTAAACCGCGAGCTTAGCTGGCTCGGCTTTAACTGGCGCGTGCTGGAAGAGGCCGAAAACCCACGTGTGCCGCTGCTGGAGCGGCTGCGCTTTCTGTCGATTTCGGCGACCAATCTGGATGAATTCTATACCGTGCGCGTGGCTGGCCTGCGCGAGTTGGCGAATGCGGGCAATACATCACCCGGACTGGACGGGCTAAGCCCCGCAGAGCAGCTTGTGCTGATCGACGCCGATGCGCGCCGCCTGATGTCGCGGCAGCAAGATGTCTATGTCGCACTGCAAACGGAAATGGCAGAGCAGGACATCCACATCCTGACACGCGACGACCTGAGTGCCGCCGATATCGCCTACCTCGAGGACGTCTTTATCGAGCAGGTATTTCCGGTTCTGTCGCCGCTTGCGATCGACCCTGCGCATCCATTTCCGTTCTTGCCTAACGAAGGCTTTGCGCTGGCGCTGCAACTGGAACGGCCCAGCGACAAGCGGCAGTTGCGCTCGCTCTTGCCGGTCCCTGCACAGATTGACCGTTTCGTGGTTGTCCCGTCCCCGGCGGGCCAGCGTTTCCTGCCATTGGAAGAATTGCTGCTGCTGAACATCACGCGACTGTTTCCAGGCTACAAGATCAAGGGCAATTGTGCCTTCAAGGTCCTGCGCGACAGCGACCTTGAACTCGAAGAAGAAGCCGAAGATCTGGTGCGCGAGTTTGAAACGGCGCTGAAACGGCGGCGGCGGGGCGAAGTCGTACGCCTGAAACTGTCGGCAGGCGCGCCTGCCGCGCTCAAACATCTGATTATGTCAGAGTTGCATGTGACCGAAGAAACCGTGATCGAAGTTGACGGGTTGATTGGCATCGCAGACCTTGGTGAACTGGTGCTGGAAAACCGGCCAGACCTGCTTTGGCCACCGTTCTCGCCGCGCGTCCCCGAGCGGGTGCAGGACCACGACGGCGATATGTTTGCCGCGATCCGCCAAAAGGACATGCTGCTGCATCACCCCTACGAAACCTTTGATATGGTGGTTCGTTTTCTGGCCCAAGCCGCGCGCGACCCCAATGTGGTCGCGATCAAACAGACGCTTTACCGGACGTCCAAGAAATCGCCCATCGTCGAGGCACTTTGCGAGGCCGCCGAAGACGGAAAATCCGTCACCGCTTTGGTCGAACTCAAGGCGCGCTTCGACGAGGCCGCCAACATCCGCCAGTCGCGTAGGCTGGAACGGGCGGGCGCGCATGTGGTTTACGGCTTTCTGAAATACAAGACACATGCCAAGATCAGCACCGTTGTGCGGCGTGAAGACGACAGACTGGTCACCTACACCCACTTCGGCACCGGAAACTATCATCCGATCACCGCGCGCATCTATACCGACCTGAGCCTGTTCACCTGTGACGCGAAACTGGGGCGGGATGCGACAAAGGTGTTCAACTACCTGTCCGGCTATGCCCAGCCGGAGGGGTTGGAAAACCTCGCGATCTCACCACTGAACCTCAAACAGACCTTGCTGGACCTGATCGCGCACGAGGGTGAAAACGCCCGTGCGGGCAAGCCTGCCATGATCTGGGCCAAGATGAATTCGCTCGTGGAAACCGAAGTCATCGACGCACTTTATGCCGCCAGTCAGGCTGGTGTGAAAATCAGCCTTGTGGTGCGCGGCATCTGCGGGCTGCGACCGGGCGTCAAAGGCTTGTCGGAAAATATCCGCGTGAAATCCATTGTCGGGCGCTTTCTGGAACATTCGCGAATCGTCTGTTTCGGGAACGGCAGCGATCTACCCTCCAAGAGGGCCAAGGTCTTTATCAGTTCCGCCGACTGGATGGGGCGCAACCTGAACCGGCGGGTTGAAACGCTGGTCGAAATCAAGAACCCGACGGTCAAGGCACAGATTGTCAGTCAGGTGATGGCTGCAAATATGGCCGATCTGGCCCAAAGCTGGGTCATGGCAGCCGATGGCACCTTTACCCGCGCCACCATCGATGAAGGGGCGTTCGCATTCAACTGCCATCGGTTCTTTATGGAAAACCCGTCGCTGTCAGGGCGCGGTTCAGCGGGGGCATCGGATGTTCCACGGTTGACCCATGGGGATGATTGATTGATACCTTCGGTCGCAAGGCGCCCGGGGACGAGATGACGCAAATTCAAGACGCAGAACCACGCGACTGGGGGCCGTTCGGGCGCCCGTTGTTCGAAGACGCAGCCGTCAAAGGCCTAAGCCGTGTCGGGGTCATCGACGTCGGGTCCAACTCTGTACGTCTTGTGGTGTTCGACGGCGCGGCGCGATCGCCCGCGTACTTTTACAACGAAAAGATCATGTGTGCGCTTGGTGCCGGTCTGTCGCAAACAGGGCATCTGAACCCCGAAGGCCGCGTTCGGGCACTGTCGGCGATCCGGCGGTTTGCCGCACTTGCCGAAGGCATGGGGATATTGCCTTTGACCGCCGTTGCCACGGCTGCGGTCCGCGAGGCCACCGACGGGCAGGACTTCCGTGAAGAGGTCTTGCGCGAAACGGGGATCAAACTTTGGGTGATCGACGGCAAGGAAGAGGCCCGCCTGTCGGCACAGGGTGTCTTGCTTGGCTGGCCCGGCAGCTATGGTCTTGTCTGCGATATCGGTGGCTCGTCGATGGAGCTTGCCGATCTTGCCGATGGCCGTGTGGGGCAGCGCGTGACCTCGGCCCTTGGCCCGCTGAAACTGCGCGAGATCAAAGGCGGTCGCAAAGCCGTCAAGGCCTATGTCCGCGAAACGATGGCGCAACTGCATCAGGAGATGGGGTTCGAAACCGGAATGCGCCTGTTTCTTGTGGGCGGATCATGGCGTGCGATTGCGCGGGTCGATATGGAGCGGCGGCAGTATCCCCTGACCGTGCTGCATGAATACCGCATGTCCGCACGCCAAATTTCAAAGACGGCAGAGTACATTCGCCAATCCGACCTGCAGGACTTGCGCAACCGCTGCAATATTTCAGAAAGCCGGATGTCGCTGGTGCCGCTCGCTTCGATCGTGCTCAAGGAACTGATACGCACCTTCAAACCAAAAGACGTCGCCGTGTCGTCCTATGGCATCCGCGAGGGGATGCTTTACGAACAGATGCCCCGCGAACTGCGCGAACGCGATCCGTTGATCGAAGCCTGCCGGTTTGTCGAAGCCAAAGACGCCCGCCTGCCGGGCTTTGGCCGTGTGCTTTACGATTTTGTCAAACCGCTGTTCCCAAGGGCTAACTGGCAACGCAAACGGATCATCAAGGCCGCGTGCTTGTTGCACGACGTCAGCTGGCGGGCCCATCCCGATTACCGTGCCGAGGTGACATTCGATAACGCGACCCGTGCGAACCTTGGTGGCCTCAAACACGCAGAGCGCGTTTTGCTTGGGCTGGCCTTGATGAACCGCTATTCGAGCAAGCCTGCCAACACGCGCTTCACGCCGCTGTTTGTCATGCTGAACGATGCGCAGATCAAAGAGGCCGAAATTCTGGGCAAAGCCATGCGTCTGGGCGCAATGCTTTGGCTGACCGCCGATGAAGAACCCGGATCGCTGAAATGGAAACCCAAAACGCGTGAACTGACCTTGCAGTTGACTGAACACGCGCGCCCCCTGTTTGGTGAAGTGGCCGAAGCACGGTTCGCGGCACTGGTCTCAGCGCTTGAGGCAACGGGCGATGTCAGTTTCATCAAGGACACCAAAAAAGCGAATCGATCCCCCCTATCC
>CAYGMX010000083.1:0-9288 GCA_964351055.1 uncultured Loktanella sp.
TCCTTATCGTTCAACCGCTCGAACATCTCGTCGATTGGACCATCGCGTGTATCTGCAGAGGCGGTAATCATCCAACCGCTGGCCGTTGTGCCTTTGGCATAGAAAGCCGCACGGCCATTGTCGTAGCGCTCCCAGTCCGCGTTGTCTGATCCGCCCTCACGCAGACCAACGGTCAGATCGGCAAGGCCGACATAAAACCATTCCGCGCGCGGGATTTCGACGTCGCGCACATAGTCACGGCCATTCACGTTCACAGTCACGATCTGGTCGCCCGCAGGCACCACGCGGCTGACGGCAAAGCGGCCGTTGCCATCAACCGGAACCGTTTCGCCCATGACCCTGACAGAGCCGCCCGGTGTTGCCACCCCAGAGGCAGTGATGACCCCGCCCCGCACCGGAATGGTCCGGCGCGCAGTATTGTCATCGCCCTCTCCGACTGCAGAGAAAGGAGCGCGGCCAACGGCATTGCCTTCACCGACAACAGTTGTCCGGGTCAGAGCCAATGGGTTGGTTTCGTCATAGCGGCCGACAGCATCATAGACGCGCAGCGTATAGGCCAGATCGCCCTGCCCTTCGCTTGGCATCTGATAGGTCGCGGTGCCATTGGGGTTGATCGGCAAGGTTGCAATCACAGGTGCGCCCGGACGGCTCCGGTCACGGATCTGGATTTCTGCGCGAGCCAGATAGGCGGGATAGTTCGTCGATGCACGGAAGGTGATATCCTCACCAGCCCGATATGCATTGCGCTGGTCAGCCGTCGCAACGTTCAGGAAATGGCGCGTGTCCAAGCCGTCAAACCGGACATCGACCTGTGCCGCATCATTGCGCAGATCATCTGTACGCTGACGAACGGCGGCGACAGGCGCACCTGCAAAGTCCTGATTGTCGATCGAGATCGAGAAACCCGCGGTCCCAAAGGCCCCAATTGTCATGTCTTGAACAACCTCGACATTCGGTTGCACTGGCACTGAAACTGTCAGCCCGGCATTCGGCGCTTGGCATCCAGCAGGCAGCGGCACCACGGTAAAGTCGCAAACCTGCGCTGTAGCAGGCGAAAGACCCATTCCAAAAACCGCAACACTGGCAAGCGCTGTTGTCCGCAACATTGCAGCGCGCGAAGACATACTCGTTAACATCAAGACACTCTTTTCTATCTATAAGATTTTTACTGACCGACGCGCACGATGGACTGCTCGATACGCAACCTCACGCGCCCGATATCTCGCCAATCATCACGGACCTGGTCCTCGACCATATCCAGCAGTCGGCGCGCACCCGCCACCGCATCCGCATCTGCCGACTGAGGCAGATAGAAGGAAAGGACCATATTGCTTGGAGATCCGGCGATTTGCTCCAGCACACCCAGCAACCCGTTGCGCAAAGCCGCTGACATCGCTGCACCGTTTTCTGTCTGCACAAGGGATGCAGCCGTCAGATCAACACGCACCACCTGCAAAGCGACAGCAGCACCAAAGTTCATCTCGGTCATGGTACCCGGCGTGACCCGTGTGACCCGCGGGTTTTCAGTGGTCATCCGGTAACCCGCAGGCAGCGAACGCTCATCCACTTTGAGGATGAAGTTCGACCCGCCTGTTGCTGGCAATGCCGCACATGGAACCGAGAACAGGCCGTTCTCATCGGTCGTGATCACCGTGCCGTCGACAGTTGCCAGACGCACTCCGCGAAGACCGACTTCGTCACGCTCCACGATCTCTGGCGACAGCTTGCCCTTACCACCTTCAAAGCTCTGGTCAGAGATTTGACCACGCCCGATGGTGTCCGGCGCATCCTGATAGCCATTGCCGTTCACGTCGTTAAAGACCCTGCCGACAATATCCGAACATTCGAACACCGCCTCTGGAGCGATGCGCACCGTTGCAGTGGCATCAGCAATGACCGTGCGCCCTGTTGTCGGATCAAGCAAAGACACCGTGTTGACAAGATCGCCGGCCCGCGCACCGTTCAGAATACGCGCATTCAGCGTTACTTCCGTTGTGCCCTCAGCAGGGACTGTGACATCAGACCACGTCACACGACCGGCCGTGAAAGTCACATCAGCCGCTACCCCGTCAATTGTGGCCGAACCTGGGATATAGATCATCCCATTCGGCAAACGGTCCACTAGATCAAAGGGTCCCTGAACGAAGATGTTCTCGTTTGTCAGAGTAATTGTGTAAGGGATCACGTCACCACGGTTGACCAGTTGCAATGGTGTCGTCTTGACCATTGTCAGTCCCGTGATGTTCGTGGATGCAGCCAAAGGCAACACGGTTGGATCGTCTTCTGTGTTGCCATCTGAATCAATGCCATCATCGGACACGTCAGACACTTCGACCGGTGCGCCCGGAGGGCCGCTGCCGTCAAAACCGTCGCCCGTCGCAAGCACAGTATTTGACACACCACGCGCGTTGATTGCTTGCAGATCCAGAACAAAGGTCGCCGAATAGGTGGCAATCTCTCCGGGTGCGAGTTCACCTTCGGGTGCATCAGACAGCGCAGGTTCGAAAGTCGGGCCTGTTGTCAGATCCAGTGAATCACCATTCAGATCGGTCAGGGTATCAACAACCGCGACGTTGGTCAGGGGGACGTTGCCGATGTTTTCGACCGTGATGGTATAAGTTACCACGTCGCAGATGCTGTCCAGACCGTCCAGATTGTCAAAAACCTGCGTCTTGGTTGTCTCGATCAACGGGACACGGTTCAGCGGAACATCGGCTGAACTGTCATCGGTGAACGTGCCGCCGCCGTCAGGAGCCGTACCAACTACGCTGGCGGTATTGAGCACTTCGCCTGCGTCAATATCATCCTGATCGACGATATAGGTCGCCGTGATGATGACCGCATTGGCCGCACCTGGATCAAGCGATGCAATTGGATTGACCGTGCCTGGTGCGAAAGTGAAAGCAGCATCAGCCGAGAGCGGATCAGTCAGCAGAACATCAAACAGACGCACGTTACCTGTGTTCGTAATCGTGAAGCTGTATGTGATCGTGTCACCAACCCGTGTGGGGTCACCGGCACTATCGAGCACAGCTGTCTTAACCAGGCTGATGCCAGGTGCCACAGGCAATGTCGTCGTTGTATCGATATCGTTGTCGAAAGCGGTACCACTGACATCTGTTGGCTGGCGACCAAATGGGTCGGTGCCGACAACAGTGGCCGTGTTGACCACTTCGCCTGCATCAAGATCATCCAGCGTGATCGCGTAAGTCGCCACGATCGGGGCCGAGACCTCCAGTGGATCAAGCCGCGCGATTGTGCCTATCACATCCGCACTGATCATCGGGTCACGGACCTCGATGTCGGTCAGCGTCAGGTCACCCGTATTCTGGACGGTGAAGCGGTAGGTGATCAGATCGCCTTGCTCTAAAGGGAAGTCGAGCGCCGATATATCACCCACCTTGACCAACGTGATGCTGGAGGCTGTGCTGGGCGACAGGACTGTCGGGTCATTTTCTCCAGATTCGTTTGCAACGCCATTCCCGTTTGTGTCGGGAACTGACCCATCATCAGAGAGATCATCTGGTTCCTGACCTGAAAGCACACCAGTGCCAGTAACCTCCGCTTGGTTGATGAACGGTCCGCTCAAGCGGTCTTGGGCCGGGAAAATCCGGGCGGTAAAGATCACGGTACAGGTCGCATCCGGCGCAAGCGTGACACCGCTGACCAAAAGCGTTTGGCCCGAACCGTTGAAAGCGCCGTTTGCTGTGCCATTCGCTACGGTACAGCTGCCGCTCACGCCTGCTGGCAGGATCGTATAGTCACCATTCGTCAAAGGACCAGCGGCCACATATGAACCAAACGGCGACGGGCCATCTGTCAGGTTGTCCACGACTTCGATGGACTCCAGGGTCTCAAGGCTGAGGTTTTCGACAACAAGCGTAAATGTAGCGTCAAACGAGCCATCGATGTTCTGAACGGTGATGGCACCTGATTTTGCAAGCCCGATCCGTGCTGTCGGGACAATCCGGAAGATGTTGTCCACGTGATCCGTATTGTCAGGCAAGACAATGCCCGTGATCGCGTTTTCTGTCGGAGAAACGGCGCCGATATCCGAGCCGCCGATGTTGCCCACAGTATTGGTCCCGTCGACAAAAGGCGGTTCGCCTGTTGCACCGCGGGTGACGGTGTATTCGCCTGCGGCCAGATACAAGAATGCGAAATTCCCGTCTGCGTCTGTCGGCAAAGTAATCGGGTCAATCGGTACACCGTCCACTGTGCCTGTCAGCGTGACCAAAACACCTTCGATGTTGCTGTCACCACCGTTGAAGTCCACGTCATCGGCAAAATCACGGAAGACATTGCCCGAGATCGAAGAAGACAAGATATCAACAAAAGCCGTGCTGGTGTTATTGTCTGGATCGCTGTCAAACGATATTGTGCTGACAGTTGCTGTATTCGTAAAGCGCTGTGGCTCGGACGTGACGCGATTGACCCGAACAGGGATCGTGATCGTCATCGCGCCACCGGGCAGGATAGTACCGAATTCGCAGCGTATATCGCGCGTGCCAATTGGCCCGGTACAAGTATTGAGCGTTCCCCCAGAGGTTCCAGATGCGACGGCTGTCGGCGCACCGGCCAAAACCATGCCAACGGGCAATCTGTCGGTGAACACCACCCCATCAGCTTCGGCGATAGAGATGATGCCTGCCGGGACCGAAACAACGGCTGTCCAGTCAAACACATCGCCAACACTCGGGCTTGATGCAGGGGCCGTCTTGACGACCGCGACGTCAGACCGCGTACGGACCGTCGTACCTTCCGAAGTCTCGTTGTTGTCGGGGTCAATCTCGTAACCCAGCAATGTCTCGTTCGAGAATACGTTGACAAAGTTCCGCACATCGCCTTTGCGCACACCGGTCCCGCGCAGCGTAAACTCGAAGAAAGAGTTCCCTTCAAGGAACGGCACGGTGCAGGTTATTTCAGTGCCATAGACCGGCGCATCACCTGCCCCGACCTGCCCTGTCAAAGGCGAGCATGTCCCACCGGCAGGCGGTGTCACGCTGCGAAAGCTGATCAGACCGCCTGTTGCGGCTTCCGCCGGCCAGTTATCGGTGACAACCACGTTTTGTGCGGCAGAGGCAGCAGTGTTGTTGACGCGCACGGTATAGATGACGTCTTCGCCAACAGTCAGCGTATTCACGGAGTCGGACTTATTCACCGACAATTCCGTGATAGGCGGGTTCACAAGGGTCGTCGCAATCGCCGTGTTGTTGTCCGTATCGGTTTCAATGGTCGATGTGCTGACGGCAACGTTGTTGACAAGGGTGGTACCAACAGCCGCATCAAGGGGCCGCACAAGAATTGTGACGTTGCGCGAAGAGTTTGGTGGGAGCGTTCCAAAATTACAGGTCACATCAAGCTGTGCGCCCGGCAAGGAAAGCGTATTTGTCGCAATCGGTAGACAGGTCGTCGTCGGACTTGCTGGCGTCACCGAAATCAAGCGCACATTTGGTGGCAAGGTGTCGACGATCTGAACGTTTTGCGCGCTGCTCAAACCAACGTTGCGGTTGGTGGCGGTCACCACATAGCTCAGATCTTGGCCTGCGTTCACGGGCGACGGAGCAGTCTTGCTGACGGTGACGTCAGCCCGTGGTTCCATGAAGTATGTGACGCTCGCGTCGTTCGGCACAGTTGGATCGGGTGTCGTCTGTGACACTGCGCGGAAAGTATTTGTCCGCTGGATCAAGCCTGATCCGTTCAGTGTGCCATCACCACCAGGCACCACAGTCACGCGAATGATCGGGCAAGCGACCTCTGGTCCCCCGAGGACTGGCGCAGATCCCGGCCCGCAGACAGGCACAGTCAAACCGTTGCAGGTCAACGACCGTGTTGAACCGGTTCCTGGAGCGGTACAGCTATTATAGCTTGTGTTGAGGTAGGCGATACCAACTGCCGCACTCCCAGCTTGCAAGTTCGAGAGAGTATCGGTCACGCGCACATTCAACGACTCCTGCGGGCCACGGTTCTGGATTTCCAAGTCGAACGAGAACGGCGTTCCGGCAACAGCGGTTGTACTGGCGTTGGTTGGCGAGAGTGATTTGACGGCAACCAGATCAGCAGAGTTTGCAGGGGCCGCGGATGTCACACCCACTGTCGCGGTGTTGTTGTTGCCATCGTTGCGCGCGTCGATATCTGCATCGCCGGAAAGCACAGTCACAGTATTTGTAATGGTACCTTCAGCTGTCGTGCGTGTCCCAAAATTGATTGTAGGTGTATTCCGTGCTGAACTGGCGGGATTGTTCGATCCTGGCAGTGGGTTAGCTTCCGTATAGACAAACGAGCAAACAAAGATCGCCTCGCCCAAAACCGGGCTACCGACACTGGGGCTGACAGGGTTGCCGCCCACAGTACAGGACGCGCCATTGGGGGCGAGACTAACAACATTCATTCCCGCAGGGATCGTATCAGTCAGCGTAAGTGTGCCGACGAAATCCGCGTTGCCTTCATTGCGGGCGCTGATACCGAACACATAGGTCTGATCCGAAACGACCAACCGTGGGCTTGGTCCGGTCTTGCGGGCGACCAGATCTACAAAGGGCTCTGCGACTGTGATCGCTGTGTCCGACGCGATATTGTTGGCTGGGTTTGAGTCGACACCGTTGAAGCTGATTTCTGCGGTATTCTGGATGCTCGCACCCGGCGCAATCAATGTGGCCGTGAAAACGATATCACCCATGTCTTGTGGGCCAGCAAGTCCGGCGCCGCCGGCTGTTGCCAAAGTACATTCCAGGTCGGGAAGATTGGCTGCAGTACAGGCATAGCCGTCGGTGGCAAGGAACTCTTCAAACCGGTAGTTCGCCGGAAGCGTATCGACCACCAAAATGTCCGTTGGCGCATTGCCAATATAGCCCGTGTTCAGGGTAAATGTGACCAGTTCCCCGACAAGCAGGGTGCTTTCAGACGGTGTGCGGCTTTTTCCGATAAAGGCATCAGTGCCTTCTTCCACACTCAGTACCAATGAGGCGCTGTCGTTTTCAGCGTTAGGATCAAGAGGCGATGAACTGCCGACAAAGGCTTCGAGCGTCACATCCGAAGGACCGCCGATGTCGATTTGGCCGGTAAAGGTCAAAGGAACAGCCGTGCCACCAGTCGGGGCAATCGGCGCTGAGATATTACAGGTATAGTTGCCGGCTGACAGAGAGCAGCCGGCCGGTGCAACGATGTTGATGACATTGGTCGGAGCCGGAATGGTCAGGACATAGCTGTCGGCACTGTTTGGTCCAAAGTTCGTGACATCAATGGTCCAATCGAAAACTTCGCCTGATGCAAGTGTCGTAGAGGGCGTAGAGATATCAACATCGAGATCGACACCCGCATTGATTGTAATCGGCTGCGGTTCTGTATTGTTGTCTGTGTTCACCTCGCCGGCACCGACTGGCACACTTGGCGTTACCGTAAAGGATGTTTGTGCCGTTGTTTGAAAATCAAGGATCACCTGCGCGTTGAACGGTTCATCATCAAAATTCAACTTGCCCGGAATCGAGGGCACAGTGCAGGTTACCGTGGTGCCAGCAAGGACTGGAACCGCGGGCGATGAGGTAGGCAAACAGTTAAAGATTGCGGGATTGGCCCCGTTGCTGCTGGTGCCGACCAAAGTCACAGAACCAGGCACACCGGACTGAGGCACTTCAAATGACAACGTGGTTTCGGGTGCCGCGCTCACACTGTCGTTCTGGACGGTGACCAACATTCGGATCACCGTTCCCGCAGGCGACGGATCATATTCGATCCCGTCAACTGTATCGGTGACTTCGACCAACCAGTCCTGCGCATGGCTCAATGTACCTGCGAAGGCCAGGAAAAGCGCGAGTACGAAGGTTTGGAAGTTTACGAAGGACTTAAGCACAAGCATGGCGCGAGAGCGCCGAACGGAACACAACATAGAACTCTTTCACTGTTACACGGTGCAGGCAAAGCACCACTCAATCAGCGCTGCCGATAAAAGCGAGTTCGGCCTTCCTCAATATACTTTCTGGTGGAACCTGTCCAAAAGGACAGGCATAAAATATTATTTAAATTCAAAGCCATAGTCTGGACACGGGAGTGCCACAGCGCAGTCGCAAAGGGGACGTGAGCCCGCCATAGACAGGCCATATTCTGCCTTGTTGCATTAACCATAAAAGGGCCTCCACATCTGCGAAGGCCCTCACTGGAATCAAAATTTTTGCATACAAGTAACCCGCACTTCTAACGCGGGGTCAGGCAGCAATGTCGCGCTGATCTGCCAAAGATGCAGCCTCAACCGGCGACCAT
This sequence comes from uncultured Loktanella sp., assembly GCA_964351055.1. Lineage (GTDB taxonomy): Bacteria > Pseudomonadota > Alphaproteobacteria > Rhodobacterales > Rhodobacteraceae > Yoonia. The sequence goes on from CAYGMX010000083.1 coordinate 8,257, forward strand.
GTCAGATCGCCATCATATCGCGCGGATAGCTTGCCGGTTTCATCGAGCGTGAAAAGATGCAGCCAGCGGTTGTCAAACAAAGCACGCACATTGGGGTGCTTCCCGAGAATATCCGTGATCGCTTCGGCAGGCGCCTCGACGCAGACAGACAGCCGCAACGGGTCGTGGGCATAGTTTTCTCCGTCATGTACCGATTGCCATGGCAAACCGCCGCGCAAGGCACCGCCGTTGCCTTCAACCACACCAATGCCGCCAGTCACGTTGTGCAAAAGCTTGTTGCCAGCCCCGAACACATCGGGCGCGACAACAGAGCCATAGTACTGCAGGCTGATCCAGCTCGCGACCACGACAGGCGCTGTCAGGATCAGTTCGAGCACGCCAAAGCCTTCGTCCTTGCGCCAGTTGTAATCATGCAAGAAAGCCCGCCCCTCAAGACCCTTGCCCTTGGTGCGTGCCCGTGGCGCTGCGATAAAGGCTTTGCAACCTGCGAGTGCCCACTCGGGCCGTGTTTCGGCCCAGTCCCGGCTCCGATGGCTCACATCTGCGCCATTTGCAGCACGCGGCAGGCGCAGGGCGCGTTCGGTGCGTGCCAGCTTGCCAGCAGAGGCCAACCAGGCCTCTGCGGTCTTGAGATGGGATTTGTGACCGTGGCCGGCAAAATCCGCGTCGTAGATAGTGACAACATCGGTGGTCGTATCGTGCAAACCACCTACGAACAGCGTGTCCTCGGGGACCGTAATCCCGTTCTTGGCAAGACCTGCGCGCACCGCCTTGTCATTCAGAATGCCGGCCAAGAGCCGCGCATTAACTTCGCCCGAATAGCCACCGCAGGCCCCACAATGCAGCGCGCTGGCATGGGGGTTGTTCACGACATTGGCGCCGTGCCCGAAAAGCAGCACCAACGGTGCAAAGTTCTCGGTCAGTGACATGGCGTTCAGGATCGCCGTCGCAGCACCGATACGCTCTGCCGGGCCAAAGCTGTCATCAAGAACGGGGGCCTGCTTGTCCGGCGCTTTCGCCGCATCAAGCCCC
>CAYGMX010000084.1:0-3857 GCA_964351055.1 uncultured Loktanella sp.
GGGCGTCCGGTCGGCGTTACGGGTCGGCGATGGCATGGGTGCTGGCGTTCGGGACGATCTTTGACGCAGGGCTGCAGACGCTCGAGGTGACAGACGGGGCTGCTGCCGCGATGGAATTCGTCGCTTTGGTTTTGATCGGGCTTTTGTTCTGGCGCTTGGGGCGTGTGGTCAAGACCCCACCCGAAACCAGACCGGATATGGTCGTGTCACAGGGGCGAATGCGGTCTCTTGTTGGCCGTTTTTGCACGGTGGTGGCGATCGTCGCACCCTTGCTGGCCGCCTTCGGGTTTGTGGCAGCGGGGCGCGCCCTGATTGTTCCGTCCATCATGTCCTTGGCTTTGATCGGTGTGATCCTGCTCTTGCAACGTATCGTGCATGATCTTAGCCGCGCACCGGAAGACGGCGAAGGCGGAAGGGGGCTTTACGCCTTGATGCCCGTGATCATCAGCTTTGTTCTATATATGATCAGCATGCCTTTCTTTGCCCTGATCTGGGGGGCCCGTGTTGATGACCTTCTCGAGGTCTGGACGCGGTTCCGCGAAGGTTTTGCGATCGGTGACAGCCGGATTTCACCCACTGATTTCCTGATGTTTGCTGCTGTTTTTTCTTTGGGCTACCTGCTGACGCGGTTCATTCAGGCGACGCTGCGCAAGACGGTCCTGCCACGCACCCGCCTTGATCTGGGCGGTCAGAATGCGATTGTTGCGGGTTTCGGCTATGTAGGGATCATCCTTGCCGCGATCATTGCGATCACAAGTGCGGGCATTGATCTGTCGAATTTGGCGATTGTTGCGGGGGCCTTGTCTGTCGGTATCGGTTTTGGCCTACAGAATATCGTGTCGAACTTTGTATCCGGTATCATCCTGCTGATCGAACGCCCTGTGAGCGAGGGCGACTGGATCGAGGTCGGCGGGCAGATGGGATATGTACGCGCGATTTCCGTACGTTCAACGCGGATCGAAACCTTTGACAGGACGGATGTGATCATTCCCAACGCCGATCTGGTCAGCGGGCAGGTGACCAACTGGACCCGCGGCAACCTTGTGGGCCGTGTGATCGTCCCTGTTGGGGTGGCTTATGGGTCAGATGTGGACAAAGTGACAACGATTTTGCGGGGCATCGCCGAGGCGCATCCTCTGGTCATCCTGACGCCGCCGCCTGCGGTGCTGTTTCAGGGGTTTGGCGCGGATTCACTCGATTTCGAGATCAGGGCGATCTTGCGCGACGTGAACTATGTGCTGCAAACCAAATCCGAGATGAACTATGAAATCACCAAACAGTTTGCAGAGGCCGGGATCGAGATCCCGTTTGCACAGCGCGATATCTGGTTGCGCAACCCCGAGGTCCTGAAGGGAGCAATTCAAAATGACTGAACCGCTTTTCCGCGCCGATGCCTATGCGCGCGATGCCAAAGCCAAAGTCACTTCGATTACTTCCGAAGGCGGGATCGTTCTGGACGCAAGCCTGTTTTATCCAACTTCGGGCGGCCAACCCGGTGACAGCGGGACATTGCGCTGGGATGACGGCGAGATTGCGATTGCAACGGCTGTCAAAGGACAAGGTGACGACGTCGTGCTTGTCCCCGCAGAGCCCGCCTCATTGCCGGTACCTGGGCAGACCGTCACGCAAATCCTGAATTGGGAGCGGCGGTATCGGCATATGCGCGTGCATACCGCCCTGCACCTTTTGTCTGTCGTGATCCCGCTGCCAGTGTCGGGCGGCGCAATCAGTGCCGACAAGGGCCGTCTGGATTTTGATATGCCGGAAGCACCCGAAGACAAACACGCGCTCGAGGATGACCTTAACCTGCTGATTGCCTGCAATATGGATGTGACCGAGGAATGGATCACGGATGCCGATCTTGATGCGCAGCCTGATCTGGTGAAAACGATGTCCGTCCAGCCACCCCGCGGCAGCGGCAAGATCAGGCTTGTGCGCATCGGGGTTGGCAAAGAGACTGCTGATCTGCAACCTTGCGGGGGAACCCATGTGGCCAATACCGGGGAAATCGGCCGCGTCACTTTGGGCAAAATCGAAAAGAAAGGCCGCCAGAACAGGCGCGTCTATCTGCATCTGGAGTAAGCCGTTGCGGGGTCTGATCATCGCGATTGCCACACTGGGCACACTTGGCACGCAGGCTGCGGCAGAAAACTATATCGGCTGCACAGCAGCGCAGATCGAAGTGATAGAGGGCGCCTTGGGCACCGCCAAGGACCTGACGTTAAAGGCGGCGGTAAATATCGGTGATACCGCGGACTATGTGCGCTGGTTTGGTGCATACTCCGATGCAAACGCCGAGAAAGTGCGCGCCAATCTCAAAGCCGTTGTGACGGCGATCAGAAATGGCGGAGTGACTGCGCAATGTGATCAGGTGACCGATGCCGGATGCAGGGGCGGGGAATATGCTTGGGTCTTTCCCAACCAGCCTTACCGTATGTACCTGTGTCCATCGTTTTTCACGCTGCCACCGCTCGAAGCCTTGCAACCCGGCTCGCGGCGGAGCGAGAACGGCACCCGCGAGGGAACAATCGTGCACGAGGTCTCGCATTTCGTGCACGTGGCCGATACCGAGGATCACTGCTATGCGCGGCGCGAATGTGCGCAGATGGCGCGGGGCGATGCCCGCCGCGCCATCGAGAATGCGGACAGCTACCAGTACTTCACCGAAGACGTCACATATTTTGCGCGCCAGCCCGTCCCAAACAAGCCACCACCGGCACCACGCAGTGACCGCTAGCGCGCGTTGCGTCGCAGGTCCTGCCCGAAAAGGTCACGATCGACAGGCTGGTCCAGCATCTGTTCTGTTTCCGGCAGACCCTCTCGGGATAGCAAGATCGCGATCGGGCGCAACTTGGGCACATGGCTGCACACCACAAGCAGCATCACCATGATCGGCACGGAAAGAAACATTCCCGGAACACCCCAGACCGCACCCCAGAACGCCAGTGACAGGATGATCCCGAACGACGAAAGCCGCAATGCACGACCCATAAGCATGGGTTCAACGACGCTGCCATTGATAAACTGGATGACCGACGTCACAAAAAAGATCGCGAATGTTATAGCCGGATCGCCGATCTGCACATGGGCCACCAGCGCGATCAGCGCTGTGGCGACAATCGATCCCACGTTGGGGATAAAATTCAGCACAAAGGTGATGATCCCAAGCGATGTGGCAAGCTCTAGCTGGAAAGCTGCGGCAAGCAGATAGATCAACACCCCCGTAATGGCGCTGATCACCGTCTTGACCAGAAGATAATAGTTCACGCGATGAATGATCGACTGGATGATCTTTCCAACGCGCTCCGCCCTTTCAGCATCCGCCACGAGGTTCTGCAACTTGGTCTGAAACCAGATCCGTTCGGCAAATAGAAAACCCACAAACAGGATGATAAGCACCGTGGCCTGAATGATACTGCTGGCCTGACCGGCTGCCGTGCGCAGGTAGCTGGACACATTGATCGAACGCAAGGCATTGAGGACTGCCATCTCGCTGTCTTCGCCCAGCCATGAAAACAGGGAAGCAACAGCAGAGGGCGCTCTTTCGGTGTAGGACAAAGTTGTCACAAGAACGGTGTTGACCTGCGCGAGCAGGATCGAAGTCAGGGCCAGAAGCGCCGCCGAAATCAACACGAGGGCCACGATACTGGCAAGTGTATTTGGAATACGGAACCTGCCGATCCGCTGGCGGGCGATGAAGTTGATAACATCGCTGGTCAGGCTGAACAGGATGATCGCAGCGGCAAGCGAGGTCAGCACAAACCGCGCCTGCACCAGTAAGAACAACACAACCGCAAAGGCGATAATCAGCAGGGCGCTGGTCTGCAATCGCGTTGTCTCGGTTGGCTTGTCCGGTG
>CAYGMX010000084.1:3957-9190 GCA_964351055.1 uncultured Loktanella sp.
ATAATCAGCAGGGCGCTGGTCTGCAATCGCGTTGTCTCGGTTGGCTTGTCCGGTGAACCGGATTTGGTCGGATCATGCAGCATGTAGGAAAGATGCCTTTTTGAGGAATTGACTGCAGTATAGGGCCTGACATGGGGCAGGGTAAACCGCTGGCACAAACATCATTGCAGGGTCTTGCATTCCGGTACAGGTTGAGGCTAAACGCACGCCACGGACAGGTGGCCGAGTGGTCGAAGGCGCACGCCTGGAAAGTGTGTAGGCGGGAGACCGTCTCCAGGGTTCGAATCCCTGTCTGTCCGCCATTTTCCCTTGGGTTAACTTCTCTGAACCACCTGATAGTACGGTTCAATTCGGCGTTTTCGTGCCGATGGCGGTCTTTGGTCCGCTTGATTTGCTGCACATTTTGCTACACAATTTGCTGCACAAACGCGGAGGTTTTCCGTCATGAGCATTGCAAAGAGAGGCCGTTTCTATCATCTCCGCCGCCGCGTTCCGCGCCGGTATCGAAGGGTTGAGCCGCGCGAAACGGTCTGGATCAGCCTGCACACCGACTCTGAGACAGTACACCGACTCTGAGACAGTGGCCAAGAGCAAGGCGGATCGCGCGTGGAGCCAAATGATAGAGGCGTGGGAGGCGCGGCTGGCCGGGAACAGCGACGACGCAGAGGCCCGGTATGAAGCCGCGCGCGACCTGGCACGGGTGCGGGGCTTTCGGTATCTGGACGCGGGCGCAGTGGCCAAACTGCCCATTGACGAGGTTGTCGAGCGTGTTGATGCCGTTGCCGCGCCTGCGAACCAACCGGATATGGTTGAGGCCGCCGCTCTTCTCGGCACGGTCCCTGAACCCCGCATCACGGTTAGCAAGGCGCTCGACCTTTACTGGACGCTGGCGCGCGAAAAGACCTTAGGCAAAAGCGAGGACCAGCTGCGCCGCTGGGAAGCGCCACGCAAGAAGGCGGTAAAAAACTTCGTCGCGGTCGTGGGCGACAAGGAAATCGCCAACATCACCCGCGACGACATGCTGGACTTTCGCCAGCACTGGCTGGACCGGATCGAAGCGGGTGAAGTGACGGCGAACTCGGCCAACAAAGACCTGATCCATCTCGGCGACGTGCTGAAGACCGTGAACACGATGAAGCGCCTTGGACTATCGCTGCCTCTCGGCGAACTATCCTTCAAAGAGGGTGAGGCAAGAACGCGCCCGCCGTTTAGCGACGAATGGATTGCGCAGCGTCTGCTCGCCCCCAGCGCGTTGGCTGGGTTGAACGACGAAGCGCGCGGCCTGCTGCTGGGGATGATCAACACCGGTTACCGACCGTCCGAGGGCTCGGCGCTGACCGCGGACACGATCAGGCTGGAGGGCGATGTACCTCACATCTCGATCGAACCGACAGGCCGTCAGTTGAAGAGCCAATACGCCCGCCGCGTGATCCCTCTGGTTGGCGTGTCGCTCGCGGCCTTCAAGGAATTCCCCGAGGGTTTCCCCCGCTATCGTGACAGCGCTTCGTTGAGCGCGACTGTGAACAAATTTCTTAGGGCGAATGGTCTTCTCGAGACGCCGCGCCACTCCTTCTACTCGTTGCGCCACTCCTTCGAGGACCGCATGCTCGCCGCCGGGATCGACGACCGCATCCGGCGTGACCTTTTCGGTCACCGATTGGACCGGGAACGATATGGCAAGGGCGCGTCTTTGGAACACGTCGCCGAATTGGTGCGCGGTATCGCCTTCTGAGCCAACAATGCCCGCGCCCGACGCTGAGCGTCATTGAGACGCGTCTCTTCCTTCATGGCTGCGGCCAGTTCCGCCTCGAGCCGCTCGAAGACAGGTGTGAACGCTGCATCCTCGACGACAAGTTTCGACACCTTCACCAGCGCCGCCTTGATCCGCGCGGCATCGACCGTCCGGGACGGACGGTGCTGCTGCTGCGAAGGGCCAGTCAAAGATGTCATGCAAGTTAGCATGGAGCCATGCGTTCAGCTTGTGCAGAGCACGCGGCCCAACTGACCGGCAGCACGCAACTGGCCAACGGACGCTTCGCGATGATCGATGACGGGTTGGGCTTCAGTCTCGTGCCATGGAACCAAACGCTGGAGCGGCGCATGGGGCTGCAGGTCTCCGGAGTTGGCATGTCCGGCGGCGGGATCGACTGGACATTCGGAAGGCAGCGGGGGCTGGGGCTTTAGAGATCACGCGGCGGCGGTATCATGCAGTATGGGCGGAGAGCTGCCGTCAGCTGCAGGCACAAAGAGAAATCATACGATTAAGTAAAGCGGACTGGAGCTGTCACGCTTTATTGCCGCCCTAAGCGCTCGTCTAGGCCACTTTACTTTTGAAAGCCAAAAGGTTTTTCCATCCCGAGGCTGAGTGTCTTGGACGCGAATTATAGAGGCTATCTATAACTTAGGCGAGTCTTGTTCTGCGAAACATTTTTAGGGTTGCATTAACAATAGGTTAATGGCCGCATTTGAACTATTAGTTGTGATAAGGCGTTGCCGCCACGCACTCTAGTCACCAAGAGACAGAGTTAGAGCTTTCATTATTACATCGCTGCCACATCCTCGAGACCGGCAATGACAGCTACAGCTTCAAGGCCAGCTCCGAAACAGCGAAGAAAAAGCGATAGGAGGCAACACCATTGACGCCATCACAATCAGCAGATCATAACGACTGGGTGGGTCAGATCTCGATGAAAATGCCGAGTCAGTTCTTAGTGACAATCAACATCAACACCCGTCATCGCGGTTCGACAAACTGCGGCGTGTAAATCGGACAGGGAGCAGATTCAGCTCAAGACAAACACGCATAAAGCCGTGTTGATCTAAGTCTTGCTATGTTGAAAATACCAAGTCCAAGAGGTGCAATTGTCGCATTGCTGTGGATGCCATGCTTGTAATGCTGCCCACTTGCAGTTTGTCTTTGCCTCCGACAGACTTGAACACTTTACCAATCGTTAACATGGCTGCAGCTGAACAATGCACCGAACATTCCTTATCGCTGGCCCGACTGTCCTTGGTGTTGCGGCCATAGCAGCAGTCGTTATGATACCAAATGTTGATGCCGTGTCGGAAACAGAACCATTCACCGCGCCCGGTCTTGATCCCATGACCGGTCAACGGGCGCGGGCTGAGTTTTGGCGTCTAACGCCTGCATTGCTTTTGGTCGTTTACGATGCGTTCGGCCAGACCGAAGAGGATGCCATCTATGACACATTTGCCAGCGTCACGCATGGGGACGCGTTGGAGTATCTCTATCTCGACGGATGGGTGCAATGCCGGGCGGCGGTCTTGAAGAAGCCGATCAGACGATTGACGTGATCAAACTCTTAAACACAATGGTTGCGTGGGACGGTGCTGCACTGGAGATCGCTGCGTCATGACAAGTGATCTGAACGGTTGGACACGCCGAACACCTGCGTAGATTGCTATAATCGATAATCGTTGACATTATTCTTTTGGCTACTTAACGTGTTTTCGCCGGGGAATTACCGATTGCGTTATCTTCGGTGCGGAATACTAGCAGTGCTTGAAGTGATAGCCTGCGACCACAATAATGGATTTAGCTGTGATTCAAAGAGTTGTTCTAAGCGATCAAGTCAAAGAGGAACTCCTCGATGATATTTTGTCCGGGCGATATAAGCCGGGTGACCGATTGGTCGAATCCCAAATTGCCAAAAGCATGGGGCTTAGCCAGTCTCCCGTGAGGGAAGCCCTTCGCGACTTGGTGGCGATGAGGTTCGTCGAGGTCGAACCGCACAAGGGCGCCCGGGTGCGTCGGGTCGAAGAACGTGAAATCTTGGAAATCTATCCTGTGCGTGCCAGTCTCGAAGAATTGGCCGGGCGCCTCGCCGCAAAGAATTCCAAGCCACATTTGGGAGAGCTTGAGCGTTCTGTCGAACTGATGACCAAGGCATTCAAAGCCGGGGATGCCCGCAAGATGGCCCAATGGGATGTTCACTTTCATCGGACCATTATGGACGCGACAGGCAACCAGATTTTGATTGAGACATGGGGGTCGCTGATGATTGAGGCGCGAACCTATGTGACACTTAGCAATTTGATGGCGCGGGTCCCGGATCTTAATTTAGCGCATTGGCACGATCCGATTATCGAGGCGTTTCGCGAGGGTGATCCGGAACGCTGCGGGATGGAAATGCGCAAGCATGTAGAAGCCTTCGGGAAGGTCATGAACGACATCTTCAAGACAAGCGAAAGCGCGGCAATCCCCGACGGCCATGCGACGTCTTTGAAGCAGGTGAATATGCCGAGTGTGCGCGTCCTGTAACCGCTGGCAGGGCCGGCTCATTTCATCATAAAGTGGAAATAGACGATGCATAAAGTGACTCTTGCGTTCTTGCGGCATGCGAAAGTGCCTTCTCACGAGGGCGACATGCAGCTGACTGAGGATGCCAATGCTGACATCGAAGCAGCGGTGCCGCGGTTACGAGATCTGGCCTGTGGCGATAGCAGGTTCATCTTCTTGGGGACGAAAACCAATCGGTCGCGTCAAACTGCCGAAGCGCTGCGCCAGGCCATCGATCCGGACGCGCCAGAGGTCAAACCGGCTTGGGGGTTGCGCAACCCCGATGTATATCTTGCGGGCTCGCGGGTAGAGTTAGGCTCCAAGGCGGAGTTCTTTGCGTCGCAATCGGAACTTCTGGACATGACGCCTGACCGGGTGCGCGAACAGTCATTCTATCAAGGCTTTCTGACAGCCCCCGACCGGATCGAGTTCTGGCTGTTCAGCAAGAACCCCCCTGGTGAAAACGCAGCAGCCGTGGCCAAGCGAGTATTCCAATTTGCACAGAGCTTTTTGGCCGCACCGAGTGAGAACAATCTGGTTGTGGCTTGTGTCACCCATTCCCCTGTGATGCGTGCGATCTTGATGGAAGGGCTTGGTCGTCCTGACACAGGAGAACCTGACTGGGTCGAGGAAATCGTGCTGGAGGTGACGCAAAGCGGCATGGCCTTCCGTTTCCGCGATCACATCGGCACCTTGCCACTTTTGCCCCAATAGCATTCTGTGCCTTTAGCCGAGCGACAATGTCATAGGCCCACGATATTCTTGCCGAGTGGTGCGGCTCTGACGGATTTTGCGCTTGGCAGCGCGGGCAGTCGAAAAACTGTGAAAAATCGGGTGGAATTCATTCAATTTTGGGTTGCGGTGTGCCGTTGCATGCCGGTTTCCTGCTTTGAACATCGTGACGGAAGTTTGAAATTAGCACATTGTTTCATA
>CAYGMX010000085.1:0-9130 GCA_964351055.1 uncultured Loktanella sp.
CCGTCGGTCCCGAGGACGTGGGGCGCTAGGGTCAGGACCCTAAGGCTTCAACGCGTCCGGAATTGCGCTCAATGTGCGGGCAACTCCGCCCGCGTGATCTGCATAAAAGGCAGTGATCTGCGTCTCGGTCACAGACGTTGGGGTCACGATCTCGGTCAAGAGCGCGGCTTGGCTTTGCACGTGCAGGCAGACACCTGCCGCAATCGCCTCTGTGGCTGGGTATTCGATGGTCCAGATATGAGGCCCCACAATCACCGGTTTTTTCAGGGCAAGGGGTTCGATGATATTATGCGCGCCTTTGGCCACAAATCCGCCTCCTACGATGGCGCGGTCGCAAAGCCCCAGATAGAAATACATCTCGCCCATACTGTCGCCCAAGAGCACGTCAATGTCGGGCTGGGCGTCTGTCAGTTGCAACGCCGGATCAAAAAGGGTCGTGCGCCGCGCGAACCGCAAGCCAGCAGCGGCAAGCAACGCGGCCACTTCGTCAAACCGTTCCGGAGCGCGGGGCACATAGACAAAGAAAATCCCCTGCGTCTGCTTGATCATGTCGATATAGATGGCGTCTTCGCCCTCGACCACGCTGGTCAGGGTAAAGCTGAGGCGGCTTTTGGTCAGGGCTGTGCGACTGCGTGCAGCCGCATCCAGATGGGCCTGCGGGATCGGTTGGTCAAAGCGAAGCTCGCCAGTGATATGGATATTCGTCATGCCTGCATCGGCAAACCGTGCGCGCTGCCCTTCGGTTTTCACGAAACCGCCCGCAAATCCGGCCAGCAAGGCAGCCCGCAACCCGCCTTTGTCTTTCTCGAAACTCTTCTTGGGATATTGTGCATTGCACATGAAAAGCGGCGTGCCATGGCTACGGCAAGCCATGATCATGCGGGGCCAGATTTCGATTTCCATGACCAGCCCGTATTTGGGGGCGAAGGCGGACAGGAACCGGCGGTAGGCAAATCCGAATTCGAACGGAACCCAGACAGATTGCAGCCTGCCTGCCGCAATCTCTTCCGCAAATTCCCGCTCGGCCTCACGGCGTCCGGCGGGGGTGAAATGTGTGGTCACAACCGTTTCGCCACGCGCCAGAAACGCGCGGATCAACGGTGTTGCAGAGCGCATCTCGCCAAGCGAGACCGCATGGACCCAGACGGGGGCCTTGAGCGGCTTTCGATAACGCCCAAATCTTTCCCAAAGATGCTTTTTGTAAAGCGGGTCCTTACGGCCCCGCCGCCGCAGATAAAGCACGATGACGGGCAAGAGACTCCACCAAAGCAAGCTGTAACCGATCAGTGCAAGCCGGAGTTTCAGGGGCGGAAAACTAGCGGCCATCTGCGGCCTCGAGAATGTGCACCAGTCTGGCGGCCAGCGCATCAGTGCGGCGACTGGATTGTGCGATGCAATGCGCGGCACTCTGGGCCGTGGCGGCAAGACCTTCCGGCGACAAAGCCGCCGCAAGCTGGGCTGCATCGGTGACGGGTATTGCGGCCTTGGCCGTATCCAGATCGGCATAGTCTTGTGTGAAGTTCGCCGTGCGCGGGCCATGTATGATCGCGCAGCCAAGGGCGGCAGCCTCCCAAGGATTGTGCCCTTCGATGCTGTTAAAGGTGCCGCCGATCAGGGCAGCCTTCGCAACGCGGTAAACCATGCCAAGCTCGCCCAGCGTATCGCACAGCCAGATCTGGTCTGCGGGCGCTGGCCATGCGCCTTGTGATTTGCGCGGCGCGCTGTGCGCTGCAAACGCTTCGCCAAAGCGCGGGGCGATGATCAGAAGGGCCGAAGGATCGGTCTGGCGCAGGATCGCATGGGCGGCTTGGGCAATGGCTGCATCTTCTGGATGGGCCGATGCGACCGCCCAAACAAAGCGACCTTTGACAGACTGCTGCAACGTCGCGAGGTCCACCGGATCACACGACAAGGCAGGCGCTGCCGGTTTCAAGGACCCTGTCACACTGGATGTCGCGCCCAGTTGTTGCAAATGGTCCGCTGTCGCGCTGTCTTGTGCTGTCACAACCACCATGGATTGATAGAGATCACGGTAAAGCTGTCCTGCGCGCTGGTGTGACCGCAGGGACCTGGCATTCATCCGCGCAGCGACGATGCATTGCGGAATGCGCCTTTTGGCAATGTCGCTGACCAAGCCGGGCCAGAGGTCTTGTTCGGCCCAGATGCACATATCAGGGGTAAAGTGATCCAGAAACCGTCTGCGGTATCGGGGCGCATCAATGGGCAGGAACTGGTGCAGGGTGCGATCCGGTGCGTTCTTGGCAAAAACACCGGCTGAGGCAAGGGTGGTGGAGGTGACAAGAAAGGAAATATCGGGACGGACCGCGCTGATCCGCGTAATCAGCCCCCGCAGTGACAGGACCTCGCCCAGCCCGACGGCATGCAACCAGACCAACGTACCTTCGGGGCGCGGTGCGAGGCCAAGCCCGAGTTTTTCTATCCAGCGGTCGGGATGCTCTTTGCCGCGTGCCAGTCTCCGACGCAGGACCGGCTTGGCGATCAGTGCAAACAGATGGCTGACCCAAAGATAGACCCGCAGGATAAATCCGCGGTGCATGTCAGTCGACGAGATCATGGAAGGTCTTTTGCAAAGAACTTGCCCAGAAAAGCTCTGTTTGCAGGGTCGTGACAAAACGCTCTGCCGCCTTGCCTCCTCCAAAGGCATCATGACGCGCAGAGGACTTGCCCCACGCGTCTTTTAGAAATGCCGCAATCGTCGTGGCGTCGCCTGCATCTGCAAAATGAACCGATGGGGCCTTGGCACGATTGGTCTGGCGGGTGCCGATATCCAGCGAAGGCAGCCCGATGAAGGGGGCCTCGCGCACACCGGCAGAGGAATTGCCGACCATGGCCTGTGCATTCTTCATCAATTCGGAGAAATGGGCAAACCGCATCGAAGGTAAAACCCGAAATCGGTCCTTTGGAAGATGGGCCATTGCAGCAAAGATCGCGTCAGAGCCAGGATCGTTGTTCGGGGCGATGACCACAAAGCAATGGCCCGATTTGTCCAAGGCCGTGAAAAGCGCGGTGGCTTGCGCGCCCATTGTATCCGCTTCGGATGTCACGGGGTGAAAGACGCAGATGCCAAAGTCATCAAAAGGCAGATCATAGCGTTCCTTGACATCGGCAAGGCGCACGCCCGAGGGCCCAGCGTGAAAATCCAGTTCAGGCGATCCGATGGCATAGATCTTGCTGGCATCCTCACCCAGCGCCATGACACGGCGTCCGGCATCCTCGGAAGACACAAAGTGGTGGCTTGCCAGCTTGCTGTTGCAGTGGCGGTAGATTTCATCAATCGTCCCCGAGACTTCACCGCCTTCGATATGGGCGCAACGGATGTAGTTCGTGGCGCAAACAAGGGCGCAAGCCAATGCCTCGACACGGTCACCATGGATGATGACAAGGTCAGGGCGGTGTTCTTTGACAAAATCGGAAAAGCCGATGACGGTCTTAGCCAGAACCATATCCTGCGGATCACCCGGGCGCTGGTTGAGAAACTCATGCACCGTAACACCGGGCATGCGGTGCACCTCAAGCTTTGTCAGGCCGTAGCGTTCAAGCATATGCATGCCCGTCACAAAGAAAGAGACAGCAAAACCTGCGTCACGCGCGGCGATCGCGAGCGGCTCCAACTTGCCAAAATCAGCGCGGGTGCCGGTAACAAAAAGAAGTGAACGCTGCATAGTTATTCCAAATGACGGCAATATCGGCAGAGCCGCTCTTGATGATTGGGGCACACTAACGCTGTGCCTTGCGAAAGGAAACGGGCTAGGCACCTGAAGTGCGGTCCGCCCCACGAATATCACTGACAGACAGGGCAAACACACGGATAACAGCTTGACCTTATACGGCGTGATCCTTAGGTGACAGGATCACAAGGCGAGTGGGCAGGTAGGTTATGCAGCGGATTGCAAATCCGTGTAGACCGGTTCGATTCCGGTACTCGCCTCCAAATGACCTCGTGGTCATGCCCGTTTGGTGCGGTATCCTATTTTCTGCATCCTGTTTGTTCGGATTTGTGCTGTCTTCCACGAGTATCTTGCAATTTGCGCGGTCCGCTTCTTGAGTTGTAAGACGCGGTCGCACGTTCCGAGGGCTGCCCTTTCTCTTGTTGATACAAACCTGTGTGTCATCTTTGCGGAAGCGCACTGGCGGTGATTGTCCGTGGCGCGCAATGCAGGCCCGATCATTTCGGGTAAGCGACCGCAATGCCCAAATTTTCCGCATTTCCCCCCTGCGATGCTGTGTGATGCGTGTTGCCGCCTTGCGTTGATTATGCCATCAAGAGAGAAACAACTGAACGAAAGAGTTTAGCTCGTGACTGACTATACAGCCCGCCGCACCATGATGGTCGACACACAAGTGCGTCCGGCAGACGTAACAAAATTCCCCATTATTGACGCGATGCTTTCGGTCCCACGCGAAGGCTTTGTGCCCGACAGCCTGCGCGAGGCGGCGTATGTCGGAGAGAACCTCGCAATTGGTGGCGGGCGTGTGATGTTGGAAGCGCGGACGCTGGCCAAGATGCTTGATGCGCTGGATGTGCAGCCCTCGCATGTTGCGCTCGATGTCGCATGCGGCCTTGGATATTCGACAGCGATCCTTGCGCATCTGTGCGATTTTGTCGTGGCAGTCGAGGACGACGAGGAGCGGGCGCAGGCGGCACAGAAAATCCTGTCCGAGCAGGGAATCGACAATGCCGCAGTTATGGCTGGCGCGCTTGCCGAAGGTGCGCAGAAATCCGGCCCCTATGACATCATCGTTGTGCAGGGCGGTGTCGCGCAGATGCCCGCGGGTTTGATCGAACAATTGCGTGAAGGAGGCCGGATTGCGGCTGTTTTTGTCGAGGGGAATCTTGGCGTCGTGCGTATCGGCCACAAGATCGACGGGGCGGTCAACTGGCGTTTTGCGTTCAATGCCGGTGCGCCGGTATTGGCCGGATTTGAAAAGCGCGCCGTGTTTGCGCTTTGAGTGATCGTCCACGCGTTGTTTTGCGTATCAACCACTAAATAGCGAGGGTATCGCATGATAAAACGTATTGGTAACGCCACGATTTCTGCGATCTTGGCGTTATGTGTGGCCACGACGGCGCAGGCAGAGACATTCGCAGATGCGCTGCCATCGGCCTATAACACGTCCGGTCTTCTGGAACAGAACCGGGCGCTGTTGCGTGCCGCGGACGAAGGCGTTGCGCAGTCGGTTTCTGCAACCTTGCCCGTGATCAATTGGTCCATTTCCGCGAACCGGTCGCGTGTCGAAGTTCCGGTTGAGACGACAACAACCTCGGCGCTGGCCCGCATCAGTGCGGATCTGACACTTTATAACGGTGGTGCGAACCGTCTGGCGATCGAAGCACAAAAAGAGGTTGTTCTTGGCACCCGCCAGTCCTTGCGTGCCGTAGAGCAGAATGTGCTGCTCAGAGCGGTACAGGCTTATATGAGCGTGCTCAGCGCACGCGAATTTGTCCAGTTGCGCGAAAACAACGTGCGTCTGATCACGCAGGAATTCCGTGCCGCACAAGACCGGTTCGAAGTCGGTGAAGTCACCCGCACCGATGTCGCCTTGGCCGAGGCCCGTCTTGCCGCAGCGCGCAGCCTGCTGGCTGCGGCGCAAGGTGATCTTGCGCGGTCCTTGGAAGAATATGTCGTGGCCGTTGGCGTCCCCGCCCAGAACACACGTGCGGTCAATCCTGCACCTGTCTCGCGCAGCCTGACTGACGCCAAGGCGTTTGCCGTGCGCAACCACCCGAATATTCTTGAAGCCCAGCATTCGGTTGCCGCCGCTGATCTGAACATTTTGCGTGCCGAGGCCTCTATCGGGCCGCGGGTGTCGCTGAACGGATCTGTGAGCACTGACGACGATTCGAATACCTCAAGCCAGGTGGGTCTTACCCTGAGTGGTCCGATCTATAATGGCGGTCTGATTGCCAGCCAGATCCGGCAGTCCCGCTCCAATCGCGATGCCACGCGGTCGGGTTTGCACCTGACCGTTCTTGGGATCGAACAGCAGGTCGGCAATGCCTTTGCGTCATTGCAGGTGGCACAGGCTTCACGCCAAGCCTCTGACCAGCAGATCAGCGCCGCAGAGGTCGCCTTTCAGGGCGTGCGTGAAGAAGCGACCCTTGGATCACGGACCACACTGGACGTTTTGAACGCCGAGCAGGAGCTTCTGGATGCCCGCGCCAACCGGATTGCGGCACAGTCCGACGAGGTTGTCGCCTCGTATTCGTTGCTCGCGGCGATGGGGCTGTTGACAGCCGATCACCTGAATCTGCCGGTTCAGCAGTATGATCCTTCTGCCTATTACAACCTTGTCGATAGTGCGCCGGTGTCTTTGTCCCCGCAGGGTCAGGCCCTTGATCGTATCCTCGAGGCAATCGGCGAAGACTAGCGAACAGCGCCGCAAACCCTTCTGACACGTGTGAGTTGAACGGTTTTTTAATTTCCGTTAAGCTGTTCAGGCTGGGTGCAAAATTGGGATGAACAGAATGTCCAAGACGGCACAAACGGATGATATTGATGATCTGATATCATCGGTCCGCGATTTCGTTTCGCACAAGGAAACCGGCGTATCGCGCCCGCAGGATACGGCTGACCGTCTGGTACTGACGCCGGAACAGCGTGTCAGTGACGTAGAGGTGTTCGAAATCCCAGTTTTTGCTGGCGTGGATGAGGCGGGGACTGCCGATAATGTCTTGTCGATCGACACCCACAAGACGGCTGCTCGTGCCAGTCTCGAGGCAACTATCGCAGAGCTCGAAGCTGCTGTGACCGCGCAATCAGACGATTGGGAGCCGGATGAAGGCGAAAGCTTTGACCAGTCCGCTTGGGCGATGAGCGCCTTCCCGATGACGCAAGATGATTCGCAACCGGAGCCTGTGGTTGAGCCGGATTTGACCGCCAAAGAGACAGACGCGCAGGATTTGACCCCGCCAGCAGAAGATGTTGAGTCCAACGAAAACCAGATGGCGCTCGACCTGCAAGGCGGGATTGACGAGGATGCCTTGCGTGCTCTTGTCCTCGAGATTGTGCAGGACGAACTGGGCGGCGCGCTTGGCGAGAGGATCACCCGCAATGTGCGCAAGCTTGTCCGCCGCGAGATCAATCGCGCCCTGACCAGTCGCGAGATGCAGTAAGGTCAGGCCTTAGCCTGCCAGATCCAAGAGCTGGTCCAGATCCAGATGTGCCTCAAGATGCACCGCAAGCGCGTCCAGTGTCGCCTCGACGCTCGCGTGATAGTCGTGATCGACGACAGGCTTGCCCATGTCCGCCATAAAGGCCGCCCGAAAGGCATCGGCGGCGAACAGACCATGCAGATAGCATCCCTTCACCCGCCCGCTGGCAGATGCGGCACCTTCGCCGCGTCCGTCAAGCGACAGCCATGCGCGCGCACAATCCGGCCCTGTCGTCGCGCCAAGATGGATTTCGTATCCGCTGACCGGATCACCGGTTGGCAGATAGGTCGCCTTTGAAAGTGCCAGCCGCTTCAGCGGAGCCATGACCGTGCGGACATCCAGCAGGCCCAGCCCTGCAACGCGCGAGGGCGGGCCTTCAATGCCATCATCATCGGCGATTTCGCGGCCCAGCATCTGATAGCCGCCACAGACGCCCAAGACGTGCCCGCCGCGCCGGACATGCGCCTGCAAGTCGATGTCCCAACCCTGCGCGCGGAAATGGGCGAGGTCGGCAATCGTGGATTTCGAACCGGGAATGATGATGAGGTCTGCATCTCCGGGCAGGGGGCGACCGGCTTCGATGATGTCGACACTGACGCCGGGCGTCGCGGTAAGCGGATCAAGGTCATCAAAATTCGCGATCCGGTTCAGCCGTGGCACAGCGATCCTGATTGCCCCACCTTTGCGGCTCGCGATATCCATCACGTCTTCGGCGGGAAGTTTCCACGCATCCGCAAACCACGGCACGATACCAAGGGGCGCCCATCCGGTCCGCTCTGCGATAGTGTCCATGCCTTCGGCAAAGAGTGTTGGGTCGCCGCGGAATTTATTGATGGCAAAGCCCCTGATGAGTGCGTTGTCCTCTGGCGGCAAAACGGCGTGTGTTCCGACAAGCTGGGCTATGACCCCGCCACGGTCGATGTCGCCAATCAGCACGACAGGCACTTTGGCCGCAGTCGCAAATCCCATGTTCGCAATATCGCCTGCGCGCAGGTTGACTTCGGCTGGGCTGCCGGCCCCTTCGACAATGACCAGATCACGGCCCTTGCCGATCCGCCCGAAGCTCTCAAGGACAGGCGGCAAGAGTTGGGCCTTTTGCTTGCCATAGTCCCGCGCCCGCAGCGTGGCAAAGCGTTTGCCTTGCACGATGACCTGCGCACCGGTTTCGGATTCAGGTTTTAACAGAACAGGGTTCATATCTACCAGTGGTTCCAACCCGCAGGCCATGGCCTGCAAAGCTTGGGCGCGGCCGATTTCCCCGCCATCGGCGGTAACGGCGGCGTTGTTGGACATGTTCTGCGGCTTGAAGGGGGCCACTGACAGGCCGCGCCGCACACAGGCCCGCGCGATACCTGCAACAAGCATCGACTTGCCCACGTTCGACCCCGCACCTTGTATCATGATTGCTCTGGTCATTCCGGCTCCCTCATCTAGCTTCATAGGGGCGCAAGAGGCGCGGGGAAAGAGCATGAACACGCCAGCGCATCTGATTTTTGGACTGACCGCATTCGGCAAAGCCAACAGGCCCGCGGTGACGGGTGCCGCCCTTGCAGGCGCGTTGATCCCTGATCTGTCACTTTATCTGCTTGCGGGCTGGCATTTGCAGGTTCTGGGCACCCCGCCGCAGACCGTGTTTGGGCAACTTTACTATTCGGACGCTTGGCAAAGTATCTTTCGGATCGACAATTCGTTTATCCTGTGGGGTATCGGGCTTGGACTTGGTGCAATGAGCCGTTCGCCGGTCGTGGTCGCGCTATGCGGTGCGGCGCTCTTGCATCTGGGGTTTGATTTTCTATTGCACAACGATGACGGGCGAGCGCATTTCTGGCCGCTCAGCAATTGGGTGTTCCAAAGCCCCGTCAGTTATTGGGACCCCGATCATTACGGCACGATTGCCGGATCAATCGAGGTTGCCGCATCGGTCCTGTGCTGCGGTGTGCTTTGGCGGCGCTATAA
>CAYGMX010000086.1:0-9012 GCA_964351055.1 uncultured Loktanella sp.
ATCCGCCGCGCTCTTGCATTGCGCCATGTTTGCAGTGCTGCGCCCAACGTCAAAATCCCGTAGAGCGCAAACCCCAGATCCATGGGCCAACCCCCGATGGTGCCACGCAGCGGGATGTAAACCAGTCCGCCCAATGCGGTCACGATCCCTGCAACGGTGATGAAACGCCCTGCATACCGGTGCAGCCGTGGTGTGCGCCGCCGCAGCGGGCCGACCAGTTGAAACGGGACTAATATCGTGATTGCTGCCCCCGTGATCATATGTGCAAAGATGGCGACATTTGCGGCCGGTTCCATCGAGCGCAGATAATGCGGTGCCGTCAGATCGTCGCGCAGTCCGGCCTGCCCGAAGTCAAACGCATAAAGCGCAAAAGGCAGGATCAACAATGCAACAAGGCTGAGGGCGATGGTCTGGCTGATCTGGTATTTCAACGTCCTTTCCCTCCGGTTGCAACCTGCCCTCGAAACAGGCTACCCGCCAAAGTCACCCGCCGCAAAGGTGCGGCGTTGACTTCCACAGTGGCGCATGGTCGCATACTCGTAATCGTTATAGGAGACACAAGATGGCCTACACCCCCGCAGAAGATCGCTATGACCGCATGGCCTACCGGCGCTGTGGTGCGTCGGGGCTAAAGCTGCCTGCGGTATCCTTGGGGCTTTGGCATAATTTTGGCCATGATACGCCGCATGAAACCAAACAGGCGATTTGCCGGACCGCCTTTGATCACGGGATCACGCATTTTGATCTGGCCAACAACTATGGCCCTCCGGCGGGTTCGGCGGAACATGCTTTCGGATCAATTCTGGCAGAAGACTTCGCAGGCTATCGTGATGAATTGATCATCAGTTCCAAGGCCGGTTACGACATGTGGCCGGGCCCTTATGGTGAGTGGGGCAGCCGCAAATACCTGATTGCCTCATGTGACCAGTCTCTCAAACGGATGGGGCTGGATTACGTCGATATCTTCTATTCGCATCGTTTTGATCCCGATACCCCGCTGGAAGAAACGATGGGCGCGCTTGACCATATCGTGCGGTCGGGTCGCGCGCTTTATGCGGGGATTTCTTCTTATAACTCTGCGCGAACGCGCGAAGCGGTTGCCATTCTCAACGATCTTGGCACCCCCTGCCTGATCCACCAGCCGTCTTACAACATGCTCAACCGCTGGGTCGAAAGGGACGGGCTTAAGGAAACGCTTGCCGACCTTGGCGTCGGATCCATTGCTTTTACACCTTTGGCGCAGGGTATGCTGACCAAAAAATACCTTGGCGGCATCCCCGAAGACAGCCGCGCTGCTCAGGACAAATCCCTGTTCCCGTCAATGCTGACGGATCAGGCGATTGCGAACATCCGCAAGCTGGACGAGATCGCACAAGGGCGTGGCCAGACGCTTGCACAGATGGCGATTGCATGGGTGTTGCGCGACGGGGGCATCACCACAGCCCTGATCGGTGCATCCAAACCATCACAGGTCGAAGACTGCGCTGGCGCCATCGGGAACCTGACCTTTAGTGCTGAGGAGCTGGCGCTGATTGATGAATATGCGGACGAGGAGCAGATCAACCTTTGGGCGGCCTCGTCCGAGATGGACGGATGATCCGCAACCCGATCCTTGCGGGCTTCAACCCTGATCCTTCAATCTGCCGCGTGGATGAGGATTACTATATCGCGACATCGACCTTTGAATGGTACCCCGGTGTCCAGATCCACCATTCCCGCGATCTGGTGAACTGGTCTTTGGCCGCACGTCCGCTGAACCGCGCAGCCTTGCTGGATATGCGCGGCAATCCGGACAGTTGCGGTATCTGGGCGCCCTGCCTTTCACATGCCGATGGCAAATTCTGGCTGGTCTATACCGACGTCAAGCGGCTGGATGGCGCGTTCAAGGATGCGCACAACTACGTCACCACTTGCGCCACAATCGATGGGCGCTGGACGGACCCTTGGTATGTAAACTCGTCCGGCTTTGATCCTTCGCTGTTTCACGATGACGACGGGCGCAAATGGTTCGTGAACATGCAGTGGAACCATCGCGGCGCAGGCACCGGCGTCAATCCCGCGCATGATGCCTTTGACGGGATCTTGTTGCAGGAATGGGCGCCGGACAGTGGTTTGTTCGGCCCCGTCAGAAATATCTATGCGGGGACCGCGCGCGGCCTGACCGAGGCGCCGCATCTGTTCAAGCGGAACGGGTACTATTATCTGACGACTGCCGAAGGCGGGACAGGCTATCAGCATGCGGCATCGCTGGCGCGGGCGCGCGATATCTGGGGCCCTTATGAGGATCACCCCGATCTGCATGTGATCTGTGCCGATGGCAGTGACGGACCAATCCAGCGGACAGGGCATGGCCAATACATCGAGACCCACTGGGGGCGATGTTACCACACGTTTCTGATGGGGCGTCCGCAGCAACCGGGGCCTTTTTGTCCGATGGGCCGCGAGACCGGACTAGAAGAGGTCGTGTGGCGCGATGACTGGCTTTACCTGTCTCAGGGTGGCCAGATTGCGCGCGAGGACGTGCCCGCCCCTGTCGATGTGATGCCCGCTGCGGTGTCCCCTGACAGACAAAAGCTCGGCGGGCCGCTCCCACCTGCCTTTCAATGGTTGCGCACGCCCGATACCGCGCGCATTTTCCGCGAGGACACCGATGCGCTGGTCCTGATCGGGCGCGAAAGCATCGGAAGCTGGTTTGAACAATCGCTGGTGGCCAGACGGCAGGAGCATGCGCGTTATATCGCGGAAACATCGCTGACCTTCGCGCCCGAGACCTATCAGCAAGCTGCCGGTCTGACGACCTATTACAACCGCCACAAGTTTCATGCGGCACTTGTCAGCCACGACCCTGAGATCGGGCGCGCATTGATGATCATCTCTTGTGCAGGTGACTGGCCGCGAGAGGCCTTGACCTTTCCGACAACGCCGGTCCCGATCACAGAAGGGCCAGTTGATCTGCGGGTGAGCGTTGATGGCGCAACGCAACAATTCTGGTTTAGGCAAGGGCCGACATGGCAGGTGCTAGGCCCTGCACTTGATGCCGCCGTAATCTCTGACGAGGGCGGACGCGGAGAACATGCGTCGTTCACAGGGGCCTTTGTGGGGATGGTGGCCTTTGATCTGACGGGGCAAGGACGGGAGGCGCGCTTTGCCCGCTTTGACTATGTGCCCGCAGATGCGGCAGATAGTCCATGATTAGCGAACTTTGTACATGCGATGTCCGCACAGGGGGGGTCACGGTTGTGTTACGGGTTGCGCGGCATATCGAGGCCCCGAACTGGCACCCAGATGGCTATCTGATCGTCAACGGGGACGGGCGGCTGTTTCGGGTGCCTTTGGATACTCCTGAACTTGTGCCGGTCGACACCGGCTTTGCGGTCAACTGCAACAACGATCACGGGATTTCGCCCTGTGGGCAGCATCTTGTCATCAGTGACAAGGCCGAATTCGGGCAAAGCTGCATCTATGTCTTGCCCATCGCCGGTGGCGCGCCCCGCAAAGTCACTGAAAATCTTCCGTCGTACTGGCATGGTTGGTCGCCGGATGGGGCCACGCTCGCCTATGTCGGGCGGCGTGATGGCCCGTTCGCGCTTTATACCTGTCCGCTGGAGGGTGGGGCGGAAACGGCTGTTGTGACGGGCTTTGATCACATTGACGGGCCGGATTACACGCCGGATGGTCAATGGATATGGTTCAACGGCGAACGGGGCGGCAAGGTTGATCTGTGGCGGGTGCGTCCGGACGGGGCCGATCTGGAGCTGATGACCGATGACCGACTTGTAAACTGGTTTCCCCACCCCTCACCTGACGGCGCGCAGGTTCTTTATCTCGCCTATCCCGAAGGCACCACCGGTCATCCGGGCGGGCTTGATGTCAGTTTGCGCGTCATGCCTGCGTCTGGCGGCGCGCCGCGCACACTTTGCGCGTTGCGCGGCGGGCAAGGTACGATCAATGTGCCCTGCTGGGCACCGGATGCTATGCGCTTTGCCTTCATGCGCTATGAGCCAACGTAATCGCGGTCGGGCGCGGTTGGGAATGATTGACATCCTGCCCGATCAAGGGGCTATTACTGGCGCTAGAATGCAGTGTTGCCCTGAGCTCTTTTCCGGCGTGTCCCCGATTTCATCTTTGCAGATGGAAACCTGCTGATGATGCCTGTCGCAAAACCGGGCCAGATTATCGGGCTGCTTGGCGGCTCGTTTGATCCGCCGCATGCGGGGCATGTACACATTACCAAAGCATCGCTGCAACGTTTTGGACTGGACCGGTTGTGGTGGCTGGTCTCTCCGGGGAACCCTTTGAAGAAGAACGGGCCCGCACCCTTGCACGAACGGATGCAGGCAGCGACAGCCATGATGCGCCATCCACGTGTGACCGTAACCGATATCGAGGCGCAATTGGGCACGCGGTATACCGCGCAAACGCTTGTCGCATTGCGCCAACGCTATCCGGGTGTGCGGTTTGTCTGGTTGATGGGTGCGGATAATCTGGCGCAATTCCACCGCTGGCAGGATTGGCGCTGGATCATGGATACGGTCCCCGTCGGTGTCATCGCGCGCCCCGGCGACCGTATTTCGGCGCGTCTGTCGAAAACCGCACGTGTCTATGCCCAAGCGCGGATTCCAGGTCGTGCTGCACATATCCTTGGGCTGATGGATGCGCCCGCATGGACATTCATTCATCTGCCGCTGTCCGATCAGTCTTCGAGCGCCATTCGTGCGCGCGGAGAATGGTGATGCATCTGTCACGACGCGCAATGTTGGGTGGTGCTGCCGCGAGCCTCGCAACAGGTGCATTGGCGGATGCGCCACTGACGTCGATGCGCCCGCGTGCCCGCGTTCCGGCCAAGGACGCGATTGCCAAGATGGTCGCGAATGCGGGGCTTTCCGGCAACGTCGGGGTTGTTGTGGCTGATATGGCAACCGGTGCGCGTCTGGAAGAAATCGCGCCTGATCATGCGCAGCCACCGGCAAGCGTCACCAAAGCCTTTACCGCGCTCTATGCTGTCGAGGCGCTTGGCGCAGAGCATCAGTTTGAAACACGCTTATTTGCTGATGGAGCTATAAATAACGGCATTTTAGATGGTCATTTGATTTTGTCTGGTGGCGGTGATCCAAATCTGGTCACCGACGACCTTGCCGAACTGGCACAACGCCTGAAGGCAACGGGCCTGCGCGAGGTGAAGGGTGATTTTCTGGTCTGGGATGACGCGCTGCGCAACATCTACGAGGTTGACGCGGCCCAAGCGGACTATCTCGGATATAATCCGACGATTACCGGCCTCAATCTGAATTTCAACCGCGTGCATTTCGAATGGAAGCTTGAGGGCGAAGACTATCTTACGACGATGGACGCCCGCAGCGAGAAGTACCGCCCCGTTGTCACGACAGCCCGCATGCGCGTGGTCGACAGGGACACGCCCGTCTTTACCTATGACAATGCGGGTGACATCGATCAATGGACCGTTGCACGCGGTGCTTTGAACACCGAAGGGTCGCGCTGGCTTCCGGTCAGGCAGCCGGCGCTTTATGCCGGTGAGGTCTTTGCGACCTTTGCGCGAAGTCATGGCATTGTGCTCAAGCCACCAAAGGAAATCATGGATCAGCCGGTCGGTGCGCCCTTGGTCACCTATTACAGCGAACCTCTGAACGATATGATGCGCGGGATGTTGCGTTTTTCCACCAACATCACCGCCGAGGTCGCGGGCCTTGCCGCGACAGCATCGCGGACAGGGCAACAACGTGGCCTGCGTACATCCGCTTTTGGCATGGCGCGCTGGGCCTATGCCCGTTTCGGCGGGATCACCCCGTATTTTGTGGACCATTCCGGATTGGGCGATCTGTCGCGTGTATCGCCCGCGCAGATGACAGCAATGCTGACCGCGCCTGACGTGATGCCGCAACTTCACCCGATCTTGCGCAATATTCCATTGGTCGGGGATGATCAGAAAGTCATTGAAAATGCGCGGGCAATGGTACGGGCGAAAACGGGAACGCTCAATTTCGTGTCCAGCCTTGCAGGCTATGTCCGGACCGAACAAGGCCGCGATCTGGCGTTTGCAATCTTTGCTTCAGACTTGGAAGCGCGGGCCGCAGGCCAGCAAGACGGCAGCGAAGCGCCGCCCGGTGCGCGGGCATGGAACAGGCGCGCGCGCGGTTTGCAGCAAGATATCATCAAACACCTGGCTTTGCGGCTGGCTTGATCAGAGCGTCATATGCCGCGCGCGCGCGCCCCGTTCGATCGCGGCGGCGTGCAGGCGGTCAAGGTTCAGTTCGTCCCTGATTTCTTCCAGCATCCGTGCTTCGGCGCCAAGGATACGCCCGTCAGCGGCGGCCACATCACACGAGAGCGCATAGGCTGTTTCAAAAAGCCGTTCCGGCAGCGCATCGCGAATCAGGCCGAAGAGCGCTTCTAGTCCATCTTCCTGTTCCAGCAGTTCGAATACCATCTTGGACATGCGCGGCAGACGTTCCGCGTCGTAATCGGCAAAGACGGGCAGGTTGTTGATCGAGTTGCTCATCTTCAACAGTTCGGCAGTGCGGATATGTTCATCCGACGCGGAGACGGCAATCATTAGGGCCGCAAGTGCATCTTGGGCGGTCATCGGGGCATCTTCGATCATCATGAAATCCTTTGCTGTACCCCCCATTTATTGACGCGCAGTCTGTCTCGCAATAGGGAGTGCGCGTTACGGTCTTCACAATGTCGACCAAATGGATGCGAGAAATATCATGAGCAATTTGCGTGACGCGGCAATGACGTCGAAAGCCTGGCCTTTTGAAGAAGCCCGCGCCCTGCTCAAACGCTATGATAGCAAACCGCCTGAAAAGGGTTACGTCCTGTTTGAAACCGGCTATGGCCCGTCGGGTCTGCCCCATATCGGTACATTTGGCGAGGTTCTGCGCACAACGATGATCCGCCGCGCCTTCGAGGTGATTTCGGACATCCCCACCAAGCTGATCTGCTTTTCCGACGATCTGGACGGCATGCGCAAAGTGCCGGGCAACGTGCCCCAGCAGGACATGCTGGCCGAACATATGCACAAGCCGCTGACATCCGTGCCTGACCCGTTCGGCACCCATGAAAGTTTCGGCCATCACAACAACGCCATGCTGCGCCGGTTTCTGGATACTTTCGGCTTTGAATACGAATTCTATTCCGCCCGCGAATTCTATCAGACGGGGCAGTTCGACGAAATCCTGCTGCGTGCCGCTGAACGCTATGACGCCATCATGGAGGTGATGCTCAAGTCGCTGCGCGAAGAGCGTCAGGAGACCTATTCGATCTTTTTGCCAATCCACCCCGAAACGGGTCGCGTGCTTTATGTGCCGATGAAGAACGTCGATGCGGTGAAAGGTGAGATCACATTTGATGACCCCGATGGTCGTGAGTGGACACTGCCTGTCACCGGCGGCAACGTGAAGCTCCAGTGGAAGCCCGATTTCGGCGCGCGCTGGGCCGCTTTGGATGTCGATTTCGAAATGTACGGCAAAGAGCACGCCACCAACACCGCCATCTATGACCGGATTTGCGAGATTTTGGGTGGGCGCAAGCCGAACCATTTTTCCTATGAGCTGTTCCTTGATGAGAACGGCCAGAAGATCTCCAAATCCTCCGGCAACGGCATTTCCATTGACGAATGGCTGACCTATGCCTCGACCGAATCCTTGAGCTATTTCATGTATCTCAAGCCCAAGACCGCCAAACGGATGCATTTCGATGTGATCCCTAAGGCGGTTGACGAATATCACCAGCAGTTGCGCGCCTACGCGACCCAAGATGACGCGGGCCGCGCCAATAACCCCGTGTTCCATATTCACGGGAAAAACGTGCCTGTTTCGGATATGGTGGTGCCCTTTGCGATGTTGCTGAACCTCGCGTCGGTTTCGGGGGCAGAGGACAAGGACACGCTTTGGGGCTTTATCCAGCGCTATGCGCCGGACGCATCCGCCGAAAAGAACCCGCAGATGGATCAGGCGGCAGGCTTTGCCGTGCGCTTTTACAACGACTTTGTGAAACCGACCAAGACCTATCGCGCGCCGACCGATCAGGAACGCGCAGCGCTGACCAATCTGGCAGAGCGGCTGAAGGTCTGGGAGGGTGGTCTGGATGCCGAAGCCTTGCAAACGATGGTCTTTGCGGTGGGCAATGAACACGGGTTCGACCCGCTGCGCAATTGGTTCACGGCCCTCTACGAAGTGTTGCTTGGGGCCTCTCAGGGTCCACGCTTTGGCGGATTCATCGCCCTTTACGGTGTGGACGAAACTGTCGCGCTGATCGAAAAGCAACTGGCCACTGCCGACTAAAACGATACTACTCCGCGTTCCGCTCCGTATCGGAAAGGACTGACAGGGATAGGAGACAGCTATGAAACGCGTTTTGGCACTCGTTCTGGGTTTTTGGATCGCGGCAACAGCGGTATCGGCGCAAGACGCCGATGCCATCGAAGGCGTGATCGGCAACCAACTGACGGCATTCAACGACCGCGATGTTGACGCTGCGTGGCAATATGCCAGCCCCAATATCAAGCGGCTGTTTGGCAATCCCGGCAATTTCGGGATGATGGTCCAGCAGGGCTATCCCATGGTCTGGGATAACGTCGATGTGCGGTTTCTGGAACTGCGCGATGTCGCGGGCAATCTGTGGCAAAAGGTGATGGTCCGCGATGCACAGGGCGGGTTGCATATTCTGGATTACCAGATGATCGAAACCGCCGAGGGCTGGCAGATCAACGGGGTGCAACTCTTGCCGTCTCCTGACGTGGGCGCCTGATCCGCCTGTTGCAGCGGCCTGCGTGACGGTGCAGCAAGCCCCCTTTTAGACCTCTTGGTTAGCTCTTGGGCGAATGGCTCGGCGATGTGCCGGGCCTTTTTCATTTGGCAACCAAGAGGGCTCTTTCATGAACAAAGCGATTACTGACGGGATTGTGTTTGATCCGCTTCCTTTTTCTGCGGGCCTTGGCCTGTGGTCCAGCGGCGATGGCACACCGGGGTCGGATACCTATGCGATCAGCGG
>CAYGMX010000087.1:0-6444 GCA_964351055.1 uncultured Loktanella sp.
GATCGGCATGGTGTTCCAGTCCTATGCGCTTTTCCCGCAGATGACGGTGAAGGGGAACCTGTCTTTCGGCCTCAAGAACGCCCGACTGCACACAGCCGAGATCGAAGCGCGGGTGGCACGCGCGGCTGAAATCCTGCAAATCGGGCCGCTGCTGGATCGCAAACCGGGGGCCTTGTCAGGTGGTCAGCGCCAGCGCGTCGCTATCGGTCGCGCTTTGGTGCGGGATGTGGATGTGTTTTTGTTCGACGAACCTTTGTCCAACCTTGATGCCAAACTGCGCGTTGATCTGCGTGTCGAACTCAAGCGGCTGCACAACCAGCTTAAGAACACGATGATCTATGTGACCCACGATCAGGTCGAGGCGATGACATTGGCCGACCGGATTGCCGTCATGAAAGGCGGAGCGATCATGCAACTGGGCACCCCCGACGAGATATATAACAAGCCGCGCAACCTTTATGTGGCCGATTTCATCGGCAGCCCCTCAATGAACTTCCTTGAAGGGCATCTGGAAGCGGGCGTGTTCAAGGTGGACGATATGGTGATGCCGATGACGGGGTATGATTTTGCGGCCCCGCAGACCGCCGACAGGCCTGCGGTGATCGGTATCCGACCTGAACACATCGTCACCGGCGAGTTGGTGTGCAATGCGCCACTGCAATACCACGTGGATGTCGATCTGGTGGAACCGATGGGGTCGGACACGCTTGTCTACGCCAAACTGGGCGATCATCTTTTCCGCATCCGGATGGATGGGCAGGCCACAGTTAAGGCCGGGCAAACCATTGAGATCGGGATCGATCCGTCCCGCGCATCGCTTTTTGACAAAGCAACCGAGGACCGTCTGTGACACCCATAGGCCTGGCAGGTGAATGGTCTCTGTCCGACGCCAGCGGGGACAATGCCTGCGTGATGCATCTACCCACAGACGGGATAAGTGCCCTGTATGATGCCGGCCTGATCCCTGACCCGTATTGGGGCCAAAACGAATATGATTTGCGCTGGATCGCAGAGCGGGAATGGCGGGCGACCCGCCAGTTTGATCTGACCCAGACCGCAGTCGATCTGGTCTTGTCAGGTGTCGACACGGTTGTGACGGTCATGGTGAACGGGCAGGTGGTGTTGACCTGTGAAAACGCGTTCCGCAGCTACCGCGTGGACCTGTCAAAAGTGGCCAGAGTTGGTACCAACGAGATTACGGTGATTTTCCGTTCCTCCATCACTGTCGCCGCCGAAAAACAGGCAGCGCACCCGTTCTATCTGCCCTATCAGGAAACCAACAACCCCATCCCGAATGTGAACATGCTGCGCAAACCGCAATGTGATTACGGCTGGGACTGGAACATCGCGCTGGCCCCCTTCGGGATCTACGGGGCGATGCGGATCGAACCCAGTGCCGCGCCGCGCATCGACCGGATCATAGTCAATCAGACCCACCATAAGGATCTTGTCGATCTGTCGATCACTGTCGCCGTTAGCAATTACGAGGGCGAGGCGGCTGTCACGATTGATGGGCAGACGGTGTATGTACAGGTTCTGTACGGGGTCTGTACGGCTTCTTTAAGGATCAATAACCCGAAATTGTGGTGGCCCGCAGGGCAGGGTGACCAACCGCTTTACATGCTTGAGGTATCCGTCGCCAAGGCAACGGCCACGCGCCGCATCGGTCTGCGCAAGGTAGAACTGGTCACCGAAAAAGACGCCGCTGGCCTTGGGTTCAAGTTCCGCATCAACGACCGCGATATCTTTGCCAAGGGGGCAAACTGGATCCCTGCTGATGCGCTAGCCGGACAGATCACACCCGCCAAGACCCGCGATTTGTTGCAGTCCGCCGTAGATGCCAACATGAACATGATCCGCGTCTGGGGCGGGGGCCGGTACGAGGATGACTGGTTCTACGACCACTGCGACGAACTGGGGCTGATGGTCTGGCAGGACTTCATGTTCGCATGCAATATCTATCCTTCCGACGATGCCTATCTGGCCGAGGTGCGCGCGGAAGTCATTGAAAACGTGAACCGCTTACAGCACCACGCCTGTCTGGTCCTGTGGTGCGGGGACAACGAATTGATAGGCTCGCTGTCGTGGTTCGAAGAAACCCGTGCCGACCGCGACCGCTATCTGGTGAACTACGACCGGCTGAACCGCTGCATCGAGGCGGCCATGAAAGAGGCTGACCCCAAGGCCATCTGGTGGCCCTCCTCCCCTTCACAGGGGCCGATGAGTTTTGGCGATGCATGGCACGACGATGGATCGGGCGACATGCATTTCTGGTCGGTCTGGCACGAAGGGCGCGACTTTGACCACTACCGCGATGTATCGCCACGGTTCTGTTCGGAGTTCGGTTTTCAAAGCTATCCGTCGATGACCACGATCCAGCGCTTTGCAGCCCCCACCGATCAGAACATCGCGGCCCCTGTTCTGGAGAGCCACCAGAAGAACGCAGGCGGCAACGCGCGTATCGCGGAAACCATGTTCCGCTATTTCCGGTGGCCGAAGCACTTTGACGACTTTGTTTACCTGTCTCAGGTCCAGCAGGGGCTGGCAATCAAGACGGCGGTCACCCACTGGCGCAGTCTCAAGCCGCATTGCATGGGCACGTTGATCTGGCAGCTGAATGATACTTGGCCGGTGTGTTCTTGGGCGTCACTGAACCACGGCGGCGACTGGAAACTGCTGCACCACATGGCCAAAGACTTTTTCGCGCCTGTGCTGGTGGCTGCTGTCCCGCAGAACGGGCATATCCTGTTGCGGGCGATCAACGATGACCCGACCCCCTGCGATGTGATGCTGGAGGCCTGCGCCCTGCGGATGGACGGCAGCATGCGGCCGTTGGGCACGTGCCGCAAAAAGGTGGGGTCGGATGCCGAAATGCTGGTGTCGTTTGTCGCATCCGACATCGCCAAAGACGAGATGCTTTTCTTTTCATGGACCACCAGCAGCGGGCATGCAGGCGCGGATGTTTTCGCGCCGCTGCCTTACAAGGCCTATGATCTGTTGCCATCGGGCCTTGCTTACTGGACTGACGGGAACCGGATCACCCTGACTGCCCGTAACCTTGCGCTTTTCGTGGCGGTTGAGGCGGATGCGCCCGGCCGTTTCGACAAGAATGCCCTGACCCTTTTCCCCGGGCAAGATGTCACCGTGACCTTTACCCCTTCGGCCCCGGATGCCACGCCAACCTTTGTGCTGCGCGACCTGCACAGCGCCACCTATGCCTAAGAAGGACAGCAAGATGACCCATGTGTCTTATCAACTCTATTGTTCCCGAAACCACCCACCGCTGGGCGATACACTGCAAATGCTGGCTGCCGCAGGCTACAGGCAGGTCGAAGGTTACGGCGGGCTTTTCGCGGATATCGATGCGCTGAAAGCCGCACTCGATACAGCTGGATTGCGGATGACCAGCAGCCACTTCGCGCTTGATATGGTCGAGGATGATCCGGCGGGCGTGCTTGCCATCATCAAGGACCTCGGGATTGAGAAAGCCTTTGTGCCCTATATCGCCGCTGAGTTGCGCCCGACAGATACGGCGGGCTGGATCGCCTTTGGCAAACGGCTGGCCGCGGCGGGCCAACCGCTGCGCGATGCGGGTATCCCCTTTGGCTGGCACAACCATGCCTTCGAATTCGATGCGACCGAAACGGGCGATCTCCCGCTGGACCTGATCACCAGTGCAGCCGACGATCTGCTGCTGGAACTTGATCTGGGCTGGGTACGTGTCGCGGGGCAGGACCCTGTGGACTGGATCAGAAAATACGCGGGGCGGATCAGCACGGTCCATATGAAGGATATCGCCCCCGACGGGCACTGCACCGACGAAGACGGCTGGGCAGATGTCGGCCACGGGATCATGGACTGGACGGCGATCCATGCCGCACTGCAAGCGGCAGGGGTCGATCACTATGTCGTCGAACACGACAACCCCAGCGACGACAAACGCTTTGCCACACGCAGCCTTGCGGCCATCCGGAACTTTTAGGGAAAAGATCATGACACAACTTGGCGTCGGCATCATCGGATGCGGCAACATCTCAACATCCTACTGCACGTTGGCCCCGATGTTCAGATCTCTGGCCTTGCGGGCGGTGGCGGATATCAACATGGATGCGGCACGTGCGCGTGCTGCTGAATTCGGCCTGCGTGCCGACACGGTCGAAGACCTGCTGAAAGCCCCCGATATCGACGTGATCGTGAACCTGACCATCCCCGACGTGCATTTCGCAGTCACCAAACGCATTCTTGAGGCGGGCAAACACGCCTATTCCGAAAAGCCCCTAGTGCTGACCTTGGCCGAGGGTGAGGAACTGCGCGCACTGGCAGCGGCCAAGGGGCTCGCCATCGGATCGGCGCCCGATACCTTTCTGGGGGGCGCGCACCAGCAAGCGCGCGCCGCGATCGATGCAGGCGATGTGGGCCGCATCATTGGCGGGACCTGCCATGTGATGGGCCACGGCATGGAAGCATGGCACCCCAACCCCGACTTTTTCTATCAGCCGGGGGCGGGACCAATCCTTGATATCGGCCCCTACTATGTCACCAACCTGATCCAGCTTCTTGGCCCTGTGAAATCGGTGGCGGCCTTGGCAACCGCGACCTTTGCCACGCGCACAATCGGCAATGGCGCGCGTTTGGGTGAAACCGTGCCGGTGGACACGCCCACCAACATCCACGCGCTGCTGGAATTCGCCAATGGCGCCACTGTGACCTTGGGGGCCAGTTGGGACGTTTGGGCGCACCGTCACGCCAATATGGAGCTTTATGGCGAAACAGGGTCGCTCCTCGTGCCTGACCCGAACTTTTTTGGCGGCGCGGTCGAAATCGGCGGGCAGGATGGCACAATCAGCGCATTGCCCGCCTGGGATCATCCCTTTGGCCAACCCAACCAGAATGACAGGGCAAACTATCGCTGCGCGGGGCTGGCGGATATGGCGGCAGGCATCGCCGAAGGGCGGGCGCACCGGTGCAGCATCGACCTTGCGGTGCATGCGGTCGATGTGATGACCA
Organism: uncultured Loktanella sp.; assembly: GCA_964351055.1. GTDB lineage: Bacteria > Pseudomonadota > Alphaproteobacteria > Rhodobacterales > Rhodobacteraceae > Yoonia. Next base: position 5,008 of record CAYGMX010000087.1, read on the forward strand.
GTATCCTCAAAGCAGGGCAAGAGCGGCGTTTCATCGCTCTGACCACAAGTTGCGCACGACCCGCGCCACTGTCACCGGAACAGGCGCGCGGCTTACTGGCCTAAAGGCCGGTTTCCTGCGCGATCTGGGCCTTGCTCTTGCGGGCGCGTTCTGTTGCCGACTTCAGTTGGCCACAGGCGGCCATAATATCCTCGCCGCGCGGGGTACGGATAGGCGAGGCATAGCCCGCCTTGTAAATGATATCGGCAAAGGCGCGGATGCGGTTGTTTGATGACCGCTTGTAGGGCGCGCCGGGCCATTCGTTGAAGGGGATCAGGTTGATCTTGGCAGGAATGCCGTCAATCAGCTTGATCAGGCGGCGGGCATCGGCGTCACTGTCGTTCACACCGTCCAGCATCACGTATTCAAACGTGATCCGCTCGGAATTGCTGACCTTGGGATAGGTGCGCAACGCATCCAGCAGGTCGGCAATGGGCCAGCGCTTGTTGATCGGGACCAGCCGGTCGCGGACCTCGTCGGTCGTCGCGTGGAACGAAATCGCCAACTGGCAACCGATTTCTTGGGCTGTGCGGGCAATTTCAGGGACGACACCACTGGTTGAAAGGGTAATGCGGCGGCGGGAAAGCTGAATGCCATCAGGGTCCATTGCGATCTTCATTGCGTCGCGGACGTTCTCGAAATTATAAAGCGGCTCGCCCATGCCCATCAGCACGATATTGGACAGCAGGCGGGTTTCATCCTTGGGCGCACCCGGCACGGGCCATTCCCCCAGATCGTCGCGGGCAACCATGACTTGCCCGATGATTTCACCGGCAGTCAGGTTGCGCACCAGCTTCTGGGTTCCCGTATGGCAAAACGAACAGGTGAGCGTGCAGCCGACCTGACTGGAAATGCACAGGGTGCCGCGGTCGGTTTCGGGGATATAGACCACCTCGACCTCATGCCCGCCAGCGATACGCACCAGATACTTGCGGGTGCCATCGTCCGACACTTGCCGCGTCACGACCTCGGGGATCGCCACCACAAAGTTTTCCGCCAACATGGCGCGATAGTCCTTGGCCAGATTGGTCATCTGCGCGAAATCACGCACACCCCAGTGATAAATCCACTGCCAGATCTGGCCGACCCGCATCTTGGCCTGCTTTTCCGGCGTGCCCGCCGCAATCAGCGCGTCGCGCATGGCGTCGCGGGTCAGGCCGACAAGGTTTGTCGGACCATCGGGCAGCTTGCGCGGAATGGTCAGCACGTCCTGTGTGATCGGGGCCTTGGTGTCCATGGAATTACTCTCAGATCGGGATAAGCCCTGCATATAAGAGAAAGACGCGGTCTTCACAAGAAAACCACGTCCAACTTCTTTCGAGCCCAAATATCCCCGCCGGAGGCCTGATCAAATTTCTTGAAATTTGGTCATCCCGCGCAGCGGTTCGCCGCCTCGTC
>CAYGMX010000087.1:6544-9003 GCA_964351055.1 uncultured Loktanella sp.
ATCAACCGGATATCGCCGCGCCGCACATCGACGGTATTGCCATCGCGGGTGTTGAGGGATTCTTTGGGTGCCGAGACCGCCCAGCATTCTTCTGGATCGCTTTCAACAAAAACGCTCCAGTCCGTGTTGGCCGAGACACGGTTGTCGCTTTCTTCCTGTGCGAACGCTGTGGTCGTCGCCAGAAGTGCGGCCCCTACACCAAAAATACGAAAAATCTTCAAAATCATCTTACAGCCTCCAAGCTGTCCTTGCCTCTGGATGCCCCGTGCAGCCTTGGTGCATCTCACGGCACCTTTTCGACTGGCGAGACTTGTTTCAACTCGATAGGTTGCAGCCTAGCAAAAAACCGCCCTTCGGGGAAAGCCCCGAAACGACACCGGCCACCTGTTTTGGCCGTCATATACAATCCAAGAAAGCAAAAAAATGGCAAAAGCAGTTGATCTCGTCGAAGTTTGGCGTGGAGACCTTCTGGAAAGCGTCCACCAAGGTCACGCAGTTGTGTGCGATGACACAGGCCAAGTCATCCACGCATGGGGTGATCCGACCGCCCTGATCTATCCGCGATCATCGTGCAAGATGATTCAGGCGCTGCCCTTGCTTGAAAGCGGGGCAGGGGCGCATCTGGTTGGTGAACAGCTTGCCTTATGCTGCGCCTCCCACAAAGGGGCGGCTATTCATACCGACCGCGTCGGTGCATGGCTGCATGATCTGGGCCTGACCGATGATGACTTGCGCTGCGGCCCAGAGATGCCAAGGGATCAAGAGGCGCGCTATCAAGTGATCCGCGCTTTTCAGGAACCCTGCCAGGTTCACAATAATTGTTCAGGCAAGCATGCAGGCTTTCTGACGCTGAACAAATATCTGGGGGCGGGGCCGGATTACGAAATGATCGACCATCCGGTGCAGCAGGCCTGCAAGGCGGCATTTGAGGAGGTCACGCAGGAAACCAGCCCGATGTACGGGATTGATGGCTGCTCTGCACCCAACCACGCCTGCACGCTTCAAGGCCTTGCCGGCGCCATGGCATTTTTTGCCAGCGCACAGGATCGTTCCGACACTCGTAGTGCGGCGGCTGCTACGCTCGTCGCGGCCATGACCGCTTTCCCTGAACTTGTCGCAGGCGAGACCGGCGCCTGCACCGATCTTATGCGCGCGATGGACCAGAAGGTCGCGATCAAGACCGGTGCCGAGGGGGTTTTCGTTGCGATAATCCCAGAAAAGCGTCTTGGCGTGGCACTCAAGATCGCTGACGGGGCGACCCGCGCCAGCGAAGCGGCAATCAGCGCGATCCTCGTGAGGCTTGGTGTCTTGAACCCCAATCATCCTGCAACGATCGCGCGGATGCGGCCACCTGTGACCAACCGGCGTGACATTGTCACTGGGCGCATCCAGCCATCTGCGGCACTGCAATAGTCCGCGCATAACCTTCAGAAAGTACCAGCCTGATGCCCTTTACCCTAGCCACATGGAATATCAACTCGATCCGCCTGCGCGAGGGTCTTGTCGCCAAGCTCATGCAGGACGAAGCCCCTGATGTGCTGTGCCTGCAAGAATGCAAAAGCCCCGTCGACAAGATCCCGTTGGAGCAGTTTCGCGCTTTGGGATACACTCATTTAGTGGCGCGCGGGCAGAAGGGGTACAACGGCGTTGCGATCTTTTCCAAGATACCCATGGTCGAGGCCGGTGCCGAAGACTTTGCCCAACTGGGCCATGCCCGCCACATCGCGGCCAAGCTCGAAAACGGGGTGACGATCCACAACCACTATATTCCGGCGGGCGGTGATGTGGCGGACCGTACCGTGAACGATAAATTCGGCAACAAGCTGGATTACCTGACCGACATGCGCGACGCCTATCACGCGATGAAGCCGCAAAAATCCATTCTTGTCGGCGATCTGAACATCGCGCCGCGCGAAGACGACGTCTGGGACCACAAAAAACTGCTCAAGGTTGTCAGCCACACACCGATCGAGGTGGAGCATTTCGGGCAGGTGATGGACGCGGGTGATTGGTCGGACGTGACCCGCAACGATATCCCGGACGGGCGGCTTTACAGCTGGTGGTCCTATCGCGCCAAGGAATGGGACGAGGCCGATAAAGGCCGCAGGCTTGATCATATCTGGGCCACGCCAGATATCAGAAACGCAGCCCATTCAAGCCGCATCCTGCGCGCCGCCCGTGGCTGGGACCAGCCCAGCGACCACGCGCCCGTATTCGCGACCTTCGATCTATAGGACCCCGCCATGATCCTGCCGCCCACCATGAACGCCCTGATCCTGCTGCAAGACGGATATTCAGGCACCCAAACCGGACCGGATATCACCGACCTTGCACCCTTTCTGGCGCATCGGGTTGTGCCGGTCCCTGAACCGGCGGCAGGGCAGGCGCTGATCAAGGTGCATCTGGCGGCGGTTAATCCCTCCGACATCCACTTTATCAAAGGCGAGTATGGCCAGCCC
>CAYGMX010000088.1:0-8856 GCA_964351055.1 uncultured Loktanella sp.
GGTCGACGTGGGACGCGCGAATTACCCCTGCAAATTATGATCCTGCCACATCAAACCCGTGGGGCCTGAATCCGCGTTTCTTACCTCAGCGGGTGGTTGCAAATCCTGGCCTAATACCTGGTGATATTCACGTCGATGCCGTTGCAAGGTATCTTTACCATATTGGCGATGACGGCACTGCAATGCGCTTCGGTGTCGCCATCGCGCGTGGCAATCTGTACGAGCCCGGGATTTATACAATCAAGCGCAAGGCGCGATGGCCAATATGGACGCCAACAGCTGCGATGATTGAACGAGAACCTAACGTTTATGAACAATTCGCTGAAGGAATGGATGGTGGCCCGACTAATCCTTTGGGATCCCGCGCGTTTTACCTCTACGAAGGCAATAGAGACACTTACCTGCGTATCCATGGAACACCTCAGCCTCGATCCATTGGGGGCCGCGCGAGTTCTGGGTGTGTCCGCATGGTGATGGCACATATCAACGGCCTGCACGAAGACGTCAGAACAGGCTCAACAGCATATCTCTATCCGCCTGAGAATTCGGTAACCGCCCCAAGCGAAAGACATTCGTCCTGAACGTGCCAGCTTAGCTGGTTTCACTCAGTTCAGGTAATGCGGTGCAGATCGGGCGACCCCCAACAGTACGCAGTGGTAAAAAAGTCGTTTCTACCGGTCCAGTGTGCCGGTAGAGATAACAGCCATCTGTTGGGTTAATCTTGACCTCGCTCAGGTTCTGAAAAGGCGCGACAATGGCCAAGACAGGAACAGGCAACTCTTCGATGAACGGATCGGTGGGAACATCTTCTTGAGGTGAAAGACTGGCACAGGCGGAGAGCGCAGATATCAAACCGCCAAGCAACAAAACTCTGTATCTCATAAAATCTCCTTAAACTCCGTCAGACTATGCCTGAGACTTTTACCGATAACCTTGGGGTTCCTCTACATGGCTAAGGCTATAATTTATATCAGTTTCCGTTGTGATCAGGCCTTTAATACCTGACGTATCACCACGCTGAATGTGGCACCTGTCTACGCGCAATCATCAAATGATGTTGGTGATTACGCTCCGATTGTCATCAAACCGGTACAGCTCCTGCCGGGCGTCTACAGATTGCGTTAGGATTGAGCGATCCAGCACATTTGGAGTTGTTGTCCTGGCTAGCCAAACAAATGGGCTAAACCTGTGGAAAGAATTGTCACCGCCAAGACTGGTAGAAAACATGCCGGTATGATTCAAATTCGGTTTGCTATGCCTCTTGGGGCGCTCTTCAAATTTTGCGAATTTATCCAAATCGGCAAATACGCAATGTAAGTTCCCGGAAGAAGTGCATAAAGGTAAACGCCTGAGATGTTTTCGAACAGATAGGACCGTTCAAGCGTCGGACCCACGACGCGAAATGCAGTCCACCGATCACCGCCAAATGAACCATAAAGATCTGCTGAAAAGACATATACCAGCACGTGCAAACCGACAAACACAACGCCGCGAACTGATCCATCAAGCAAAATGTGATTTCGGGCCGATACATTGGCTTTCTCACAAAAGCGAGATGTGGCAACGAAACCGACGTAATTGACCACGAACACGGCGGGCAAACCGTTGGTCACGACCTGACGCGAAAACCGACCAAGTGCAGCGGTGTTCGTCATAAGCATTTTTGCAAATTCAGGCGTCAGCGCAACGAAGACGATCAGGAACGGCAGAAGGCTGAAAACCGAAAGAAGGATCAGGTTCCTGCAAAACTTGAAGAATGGCAGCTCAGTGCTGAAGTGTTTGTGAAAAGTGCTTTGTGAAAACACGTCAGGCGTAGCTTGCAAAGACCTGTGTGGAGCCGTCGTACAAAACCAGTAGAACGTCAAAGGGATCACCTGTCCCCATCGCGCCCATACCCGGCGAACCCATCGGCATGCCGGGAACGGCCAACCCGCGCGCAGCGGGTGCTTCTGCCAGCATGCGCTGAATATCAGCAGCTGGGACGTGGCCTTCAACGAAATAGTCGCCGACGACTGCGGTATGACATCCGGATAATTCCTGTGTGATGGCAAGCCTGTCTTTCATGGTCCAAAGGGCTTCTTGCTCGACATCCTGAACTTCTGTGACAAACCCAGCATCTTGCATCCGTTCGACCCAAGCTGAACAGCAGCCGCAGGTGGGCGTTTTGGCAACTTGCAAGGTTGGCGTGCCCTGCGCAAAGCCTGGACCCATTGCAAATATACTCGCCGTTGTTGCTAAAAAATGCCGTCTGTTCATCAGATGATCCTCCGTCTGTCTTGCAGCGTTTAGTCGCTACCCCTCAAAAAGTCGAGCCGCTCCCTATATGCAGCCCTGTTACATTTGGCTACAAACGTGGGACGGGTCTTTTGGTATTACACCCGCTATACAAACGAAATGACGATTATGCCTCATATACTTGTGGTTGATGACCATGTCGAAATTCGGAAATCTGTGTCGCGCTATCTAGAACGAAACGGGATGCGGACATCTGTGGCAGAGAATGCGGCAGAGATGGATGTAAAGCTAATCGAGTCCAAATTTGATCTCATCGTATTGGACGTCATGATGCCGGGTGAAGACGGGCTAAGTGCCTGCAAGCGCCTCCGCAAAGACGGGAATACTCCGGTCTTGATGCTGACTGCATTGGGTGATGACGATGATCGCATTGCTGGTCTTGATGGGGGTGCTGATGACTATTTATCAAAACCATTCAATCCCAAAGAACTGCTTGCCCGCATCAACGCGATCCTAAGAAGAACCCAACAGATTCCCCAGATTGAAGCCTTTGCTGGAAAGAAGCTGCGGTTTGCCCATCTTGAACTCGATTATGACGGACGCATGCTGGTTGATAAGGATGGCATTCGAACGATGCTTACGACTGGCGAAATCAAGCTCCTCACACTGTTGTTGGAAAGGCCAAGGGCGGTTTTGAGCCGCGACCAACTGCTCGAACTGAGTACTGGACGATTGGCAGGGCCGCTCGATCGGACAATCGACAACCAAGTAAGCCGCCTTCGCCGAAAAATTGAGCCGGACGTTTTGCGACCCCGGATCATAGCAACTGTGCGAAATGGTGGATACAGTCTCACCTGCGATGTCGAGGTTCTGGTGTGACAGGTATGGTATGGAGGCTGCGGACCCAGATAGCATTGCTCGTCTTGGGCATGCTGTTATTGGCGCAGGCGCTGAGCCTGTGGTTCTTTGTCGATGAACGATCCCTTGCAGTTCAAGCCGCAATAGGCGCTGAGGCGGCAGGTCGCGCCGCCAACATCGCGCAGTTGGTTGAGGGCGCGCCCGCAAACCTACATTCTCAGATCATTCGCGCAGCAACGTCTCCGCTGGTGCGGTTTGACTTATCCAACGTTCCATCAGTCGCGCATGGTAGTCATGATGACGGTGGCGCTGTCGAGGCTCGCGTCCGTGCCTTGCTTGGGGACAGCTATAGTCGTGATATTCGGGTTGAGGTGCATGAAATAGAACAAGGTCTGCTTCCTCTCCCGAACCTTTCACCCGAAATGGCAGAAATGCATTCTGAAATGATGCAGGGCAGCTTGGCTGCTATCGAAATGGAGTTATCAATTGCGCTGGCCGGTGGCGATTGGCTAAATGTTGCCACGAGATTTGAGAGGCCACCATTGCAATGGTCGATGGCGTCCAATGTATCGTTTGCACTCACCGCCTCACTGCTCCTTCTGGCGAGTTTCTGGTTTCTCCTCACTAGGTTGACTGGCCCTCTAAACACCTTGGCGGATGCGTCCGAGCGTTTGGGGCGCGGGGCAGGCGAGGGACCCTTGCCAGTGGTAGGCCCCCGCGAGGTGCAGGACCTGACCCGAGCATTCAACACGATGCAGGATCGCCTAACGCGGTTTGTCTATGATCGCACGCAGATGCTTGCCGCACTTGCCCATGATCTTCGGTCACCCCTGACCGCACTCCGGGTGCGGGCGGAAATGGTGGATGATGAAGATACGCGCGCGTCGCTAGTTGCCTCAAGCGAAGAGATGCAGCAAATGGTCGATGCGACTTTAGATTTTGCCAAAGGCGTCGGACAGCATGAAGAAGTTTGTGCCACGGATATACATCGCTTACTTGCCGAGCTGGGAACCAATGGGCTCAAGCTGGAGAGCGGGCAATCTTTGGTCGTGCCGGCCAAACCGGGCGCGATGAAACGCGCATTCAGGAACCTCATTGAAAATGCGGTGCGCTATGGAGAGGAAGCGAAGGTTTCTTGGCGCATCATCGACGGTGACGCTGAGATCTACATCGATGATCAGGGACCGGGCATTCCGGAAGATGAACTGGACGCGGTTTTTGGGCCTTATGTCAGGCTAGAGACTTCTCGATCGCGAGACACTGGCGGGCACGGCCTCGGATTATCGATCGCAAGAAGCATCATTCTCGAACATGGGGGGGCAATTGCACTTTCAAATCGTTCAGAAGGGGGGCTTCGCGCCACTGTGAGACTGCCAGTCGAGATGGATGCGAACCAGAGCGAGGCTGCGGATATGGCAACGGGGCGGACCGGGATTCCTGCAGTATTATCTGGCTGAAATTGATACATATAATTACAAAATATTGTTGCTACAGCTATTCAGAAAAGCAGCCCAAATCGCTATCAATTTCAAAAGTTAGTCAACAAGAACAACCAAGCAGGCGAAAGAGGCAATTAAACATGAGCAAGAAAATCAAAACACTATCCCGCCGCGCTTTTGTATCGGGTTTTGGCGCGACCGCGCTGGCGACGCCCTCGGTGCTGAGTGCGCAAGTTGTCGATAGCGTAACGCGCAACGTCGCTTCATTCCGACCTCATCTATGGCAAGACCACTTTGAAACTATTGGCAAAGGCATTCTCCTGGCGGACACAGGCGCGCGGTTTCTGCAACATTGGGCTGATGATGGTGAGATGCGGATTTATCCTACATCCGTGCCTCTCTCCGAGGACCTGACACGGCTTGGTTACACAGAAGTCGTTGACAAGAAAGTTGCACCTGGCTGGGGGCCAACGCCCGCCATGCGCGAACGCAATCCAGAATGGCCAGCTTACATTGAGGGCGGTGATCCACTGAATCCTTTGGGCTCGCATGCTCTCTATCTTTCTTGGCAGTACTACCGGATTCACGGAACGCAAGATACGCGCAAGATTGGACGACGGTCCTCGAACGGCTGTATCGGTCTATATAATGCACAGATCGAAGAAGTGTTCGGTAGAACGTCGATCGGCACACAGGTAAAATTGATCTGATGGACAAGTCTGTATTGTTTATCTTGGGGTTCTTCCTCGTCGGTGGAGCTGGCTTAGTTTGGCAACAGATGCAGCCGGCGCCGCCGGTCAATGGTCATTCAATGACGCCTGCAAATCTATCTGGGCTTGATGTGGGCGATGCCATTGTTGAGGTGATGCTTCCATCTGTTTTGTCGGCCAATGCGCAAATTGGCAAACAAGTGTTTGAGGCCGTCTGCGCCGATTGTCACGGCGTTAATGCAGCGGGCCAGAATGGCGTCGCTCCACCATTGGTCCACATTACTTACGAACCGGGCCATCACGGCGACGGGGCATTCTTGAGTGCTGCCAACAATGGCGTCACTGCGCACCATTGGAAATTTGGAAACATGCCTGCCGTCGAGGGGCTGACTGACGGTGACGTAAAAATGGTTGTTACCTACATCCGTGAACTCCAAAGAGCCAATGGCATACTCTAGAAAGGACTTAAGTATGCGGACGACAGTGGTCATTTTGGCGACAGCTGTGACGTTGGAAGGTACCGCTGCGCTGGCCCACAGTAGAGTGACAGGCATCGTAAAAGAATGTATGGATAGCATGGCCGCTTTGGGCAGCGTTGTGAAAGTGCTGACGCCAATGATGCGCTGGCAGACCCCGTTTGACGCTGGTCAAGTTCGTGATGGTGCGGATGCGATTATCATCCATGCTGGAAAGCAGATGTCAAGAATGTTCCCCGAAGGATCTGACGGCATGCCATCGCAAGCGCTGCCAGCTATTTGGAGCGCGGTTCCTGAGTAATAATGATTTGAACGCGATGGCTACCTACATCATGGATAGCGATACTTAAGGAATGTTCTGATAAAATGCGAAGTTTCAACCGCCGCCAATTCATAGCGACTGCAAGTGCACTTGTGACACTTCCCGGCACTGGCGCACTTGCGAACCAGAGCCATGCTGTCTTGTCTGCGCAAGTGGCGACCGTACAACTCCTGCCGGATGGGTATGGTCAAACCATGCTCTGGGGCTTCAATGGCCAAGCACCTGGTCCTGAAATACGTGTTGCGCAAGGTATGCGGCTTCAACGCACGCTGGAAAACAACCTGTCACAACCAACGTCTATTCATTGGCACGGCATTCGTATCGCAAACGCTATGGATGGTGTTGCGGGATTGACCCAGGCCGCTGTTCAACCAGGTGCAAGTTTTGAGTACGATTTTGTTGTACCAGACGCGGGAACCTATTGGTATCACGCTCACAACCGGTCAACCGAACAGGTTGCACGGGGCCTGTATGGCCCACTGATTGTAGAAGAGGCTGATGCTCTTGATATCGATCGCGAAGAAGTGCTGGTGCTAGATGACTGGTTGGTCAATCCCGATACGGCCCAGATCGATAGTGACTTTGAGGCGTCTCATGCCCTGAGCCATGCTGGAAGACTAGGCAACTACATCACGACGAATGGTGTCTACAAGCTAGCCGTGGAAACGCGCAAGAACGAGCGTCTGCGCTTGCGCATTATCAATGCGTCAAACGCACGGATCTTTCCGTTGCAATTGGAAGGCCTTGATGGCTGGACTGTGGCGCTTGATGGCATGCCTTTGGCGGTCCCTCAGAAAGTGTCTGGTCAGATTGTACTTGGGCCAGCACAGCGCGTTGATCTGATCGTCGATGTCATCGCGGATGCAGGGCAAACCGCCCATATTCTACAAATCGGGCGGGAAGAGACATTTAGTCAGGTCGCATTTGAAGTGCGAGAAGGTGGCACACCATCCAAACGAACAGCCCCTGATGCGCTGCCGTCCAACAGTTACGCCGCTGTCGATCTGGATAGCGCCACTGCACTGAGCTTGACGATGGAGGGTGGCGCAATGGGCGGCCTGCGTTCTGCAACCTTGTATGGCGAGCCGAAGTCGATGCGTGAGATTGTTGATGCGGGCCGTTTCTGGGCTTTCAATGGTGCCGCAGATGGCATGAGTGGCGAACCTCTCGCGCGGCTGGGGGTGGGCGAGGATGTGCGCCTTGCAATTCGCAACGACACTGCGTTTCCACATGCGATGCACCTCCACGGGATGCATTTCCATGAAGTCGCGAAAAATGGCGAGCTTGGACCATTGCGCGACACCACTCTTCTCGAGAGAGGCGCAAATCAGGAGATAGCATTCGTAGCCGACAACCCAGGAGAATGGTTGCTGCATTGCCATATGCTGTCGCATGCAGCGTCAGGCATGACGACGCGGATCGTCGTGGGATGACAAACCGCGCGCTGTTTCTAGGGTTTGGTCTAATCGCCCTTGTCGCTAGCGTGGCTTTTGTTCTGGCGCAGTCAGAAGACACAGATTTGATATCCGCATCTGACTACCCGGTCGATATCGCCGCTGGTGCAGACCTTTACGGCCAATATTGCGCATCATGCCATGGCGCAAATCTGGAGGGTCAGGAAGATTGGCGCAGCCCAGGGGCTGACGGACGCCTTCCAGCACCACCGCATGATGACACCGGGCACACGTGGCACCACCCTGACAGCTTGCTGTTTACCTATACCAAGCTCGGCGGCAAAGAGACTTTGGCGGCACAAGGAATGGATTTCGACAGCGGGATGCCGGGTTTCGGTGGTCAACTCAGCGACGAAGAAATCTGGAACGTCCTTTCGTATATTAAATCCACATGGCCGGAGCGCATAAGCACCATTCAGGCCGAGCGCACGGCCGCAGACAACGCGGCACAAGGAGAATAGTGATGAAGAAACTTCTTTTCAGTACAGCGATGCTGATCATTCCTTTTATGGCCGTCGCCGAAGAGCTGAGTGAAGCAAGGGTCAAAGAGCTGGTTCTTGAAGCAATTCGCGAAAATCCTGGAATTGTGTTTGAGGCCGCTCAGCTTGTCGAAGAGCAGCAGAAGGCCAGTCAGGCACAGGTAGCAGAGCAGGTTTTGGCAAATGAAAGAGACGCACTTGAACGGGATCCAAACGCGCCAGTTCTCGGAAACCCGGATGGCGATGTCACGATTGTGGAGTTCTTTGACTATAATTGTCCGTACTGTCGCAGGGTAAAGCCTCATATGGAGGCTTTACTTGCGGCAGATCCCAACGTCCGGGTTGTCTATCGTGAGTGGCCGATCTTGGGCGAGGGTTCGGTTTTTGCGGCGCGCGCAGCTTTGGCCTCGCGCAATCAAGGCAAATATGATGAGTTTCACTGGGCGATGATGGGGCTGAATGGGCGAGCGGAAGAAGCCTCGGTCATCCGCGCGGCTGAGCAGATTGGTATCAATATTGCGCAACTTAGAAGCGATATGAACGCCCCAGAGATCGACGAACATATCCAAACGTCAATGCGTCTGAGCCGTGCGATTGGTTTTAGTGGTACACCGTCATTCGTGATCGGAGATAGTCTGGCTCCGGGTCTGATTGACGTCGATCAAATGATTACTCTGGTCAATCAGGCCCGTGCGGCCAACTAGGCTGCAGAGACTTCGTAGCCCGCTTCGGCAATCGCCTTTTGAACGTCGTCCGGCGCAAGTGTACTTTCCACAGTGACCAAGCGCAGATCTAGGTCGGTAGCAACAACTGCTGCGGGGTCTTTGGCTTTGATGCCCTTTTCGATAGCTGACTTGCATTGGCCGCAGCTCATTTTTGGTAC
>CAYGMX010000089.1:0-8835 GCA_964351055.1 uncultured Loktanella sp.
CATTCGAAATCGGGCCGAACCCGCCACCGCGTCTGGACAAGGCGCTGGGCCGTGATGTGCCGGATGACGCAGCCCTCAGCCGGTCGCGGCTGGCCAAGCTGATCGCGGATGGGGCAGTGGCAGTGGATGGCACGGTTGTGACCGATCCCCGCCACCGGATAACGCAAGGCGCGGTTGTGGCTGTCACTGTCGCTGTTGCCGAGGAAAGCCATATTGGCGGCGAAGATATCCCGCTGGAGATTGTCTTTGAAGACGACGACCTGATCGTCATCAACAAACCGGCGGGTATGGTGGTGCATCCCGCCCCGGGTACGCCAAGTGGGACAGTCGTGAACGCTCTTATTCATCACTGCGGTGATACCCTATCCGGCGTTGGTGGCATGAAACGCCCCGGGATCGTGCACCGCATTGATAAAGAGACAACGGGTTTGCTGGTTGCCGCCAAATCGGACCGCGCGCATCATCATCTGGCCGATCAGTTCGCCGCCCATACGGTCGAGCGCCGCTATCTGGCGGTCTGTTACGGTGTGCCGGACCAGAACGATCCGCGTTTGCGCGGGATCAAGGGCACCTCGTTCGAGCCCGGCAATATCCTGAAAATCCAAACGATGCTGGGGCGGCACAAAACCGACCGTCAGCGGCAGGCGGTATCCTTTGCCGGTGGCCGCCATGCGGTCACGCGGTCAAGGATTATCGCACCACTTGGCACACCGCCTTGTGCCGCGCTGATCGAATGCTGGCTGGAAACCGGCCGGACACATCAGATCAGGGTGCATATGGCCCATTGCGGGCATTCCCTGATTGGTGATCCGGTCTATGGCGGACGGCGCAAACTGTCGCCCAAGGCTGTGGGCGAGCCCGGTGCCGCCGCCGTTGCCGCTTTTCCCCGTCAGGCGCTGCATGCGGCGACTTTGGGGTTCGAACACCCGGTAACTGGCAAATTCCTCGCCTTTGAAGCGGATTTACCTGACGATATGACGGCATTGCTGCGCGCGCTTGGCATTGAGGTCTGAAATATTCGATCCCATGTGCGTGAGCGCACGGAAATCACCCTCGCATTACTAAACTGATTAGTTCATATTGATGTTACGGAAATCGGATAACCCGCACTTGAAAGCAAATGCGAGCGTTACCATATCCATGTTAAGCCTTTATACATAGGAGGGCAGATACAGTGAGTAACTACAAGAATTTACCAGCACCATCCCCGGAAGGTGGGCTGAACCGCTACATGCAGGAAATCCGCAAGTTCCCGATGCTGGAACCCGAGGAAGAATACATGCTGGCCAAACGTTGGGTGGACCATGAGGACACCGAAGCGGCGCACAAGATGGTCACATCGCATCTGCGACTGGCCGCCAAGATCGCCATGGGCTATCGCGGCTATGGCCTGCCACAGGCCGAAGTGATTTCAGAGGCCAATGTGGGCCTGATGCAAGCGGTCAAACGCTTTGATCCGGAAAAGGGTTTCCGTCTGGCAACCTATGCCATGTGGTGGATCCGTGCTTCGATCCAGGAATATATCCTGCGCTCCTGGTCACTGGTGAAACTCGGCACGACCTCTGCACAGAAGAAGCTCTTCTTTAACCTGCGCAAAGCGAAAAATCGCATTGGCGCGCTTGAAGAGGGCGACCTGCGCCCTGAAAACGTGCAACGGATCGCCACCGATCTGGGCGTGACCGAGGACGAGGTCATTTCGATGAACCGCCGTTTGTCGGGCGGGGATGCCTCTTTGAACGCCACCGTCAGTGCGGATGGCGAAGGGGCTGCCCAGTGGCAGGACTGGCTGGAAGACGAAAGCGCGAACACGGCCGCCGATTATGAAGAGCATGACGAACTGGATGCCCGCCGCGCGCTGTTGACAGAAGCGATGAGCGTGCTGAACGACCGTGAAAAGGACATTCTGGTCCAGCGGCGTCTGGCGGATGAGACCGTCACGCTGGAAGACCTGAGCAGCCAGTATGACGTGAGCCGCGAGCGGATCCGCCAGATCGAAGTCCGGGCCTTTGAAAAGCTGCAGACGCGGATGCAGGAACTGGCGCGCGAAAAAGGTATGTTGGCAGACGCCTGAGTGCACTCGTAATGTTTGACTATTCTGTCCCCGCCGGAGCCTCCGGCGGGGATATTTTTGCTCGGAAGAAGCCGGTCTTGCGTTCCCATCCTGTGATGTTGGCGCTAACATCCCCGCAAAAGGGGATCATGACATGACACATTTGCGTTGGGGTATTCTGGGGGCGGCGCATTTTGCCGAAAACCACATGGGGCCGGCCATCCAGACGGCAAAGGGGGCAAGGCTTGCCGGGCTTGCAACGCGGAACCCTGAAAAAGCTAGGCGGTTTCAAGCCTTTGCTCCTGGCATTGCGGTCTATAGCAGCTATGAGGCGATGCTGGATGATCCCGCCATTGATGCGGTTTACATCCCGCTTCCCAATCATCTGCACGTGGAATGGACGCTCAAGGCGCTTGCTGCGGGCAAGCATGTCTTGTGCGAAAAGCCGATCACGCTGGCCGCCGGTGATTTTGATGCGCTGATCGCGGCGCGCGATGCTGCGGGAAAACTGGCGGCCGAGGCCTTTATGATTGTTCACCACCCCCAGTTTATCCGCGCCCGCGCATTGGTGCAGGGCGGCGCTGTGGGTGCGTTGGTGCATGTCGATGCGACCTTTAGCTATTTCAATGATGACGGCAGCAATATTCGCAATCAGGCCGCCGCAGGGGGCGGGGGTTTGCGCGATATCGGCGTCTATACCTTTGGCGGCACCCGATTTGTGACAGGGCAGGAGCCTGAGACCATTCCTTATGCCAAGCTGCGTTTCGAGAATGGCGTGGATGTCTTTGCCCAAGTGGAAGCCACTTTTCCCGGCTTTACCTGTTCTTCTACTGTTTCAACGCGGATGTTCCCGCGCCAGCAGATCACGTTTCACGGGACGACAGGTGTCTTGCGCCTGACCTGTCCGTTCAACGCCAATGTGTTCGGTATGGCCGAACTGACACTCGAGACAGCGGGGATGACCGTCACGACAGAGCGCTGGCCGGCGGTGAACCACTATGTCACGCAGGTGGAAAACTTTTGCAAATCGGTGCAGACTGGCGCTGATTACCCTTGCCCGCTCGAATTTTCGCGCGGCACGCAGCAGATGATGGATATGGTTTTTGCGGCTGGTGGCCAGCCCTAACGAGGAATTGACGATGGCAAACGATCACGAGCCGAAGGATTTGGACGTCGACACCGATTTTGAGAATATCTGGCTGCGTTTGGTCCATATGGTCATTATCGCCGTGCTGATGAGCATGGCCAGCACCTTGCTGGGGGTTCTGACGGTGGCGCAGTTCCTGATCATGCTTTTCAACAAGCGCGTGCCGAACGAGCAACTGGCCGGAATGGGGACGACGATGGGTGTCTGGATGGCCAAGGCCGCGCGTTACCAGACAGCGGACAGCGAAGTGAAACCCTGGCCATGGACCGAATTGGACTAGGGCCGGTCTTTGCGGTCTTTCAAAGGTCCAGCCTGAGAATGTTCTGCGGCCCTGCCTCGCCTTTGAGCCACAACTCGCCGGTGTCGACAAACCCACCGGCAACGTAGGCCTTGCGCGCATGTGGATTGGCTAGGTTCACAGTAAGATAAACGGCTGTTGCCTCAGGATAAGTTACTTTCAGATAGCCGCGCAGTTGGTTGCAGGTCTGTTTTGCGATCCCGCGCCCCTGAAGCTTGTGATCAACCAGAAATGTCCGCAACCCCGGTGTGGACGGCGCTGCGAACCTGTGGACCTTATGAAACCCATGATCGATCCGGAACATGCCTGCGACCTGATCGCCGTAGAGGATCAGATGGATGTCGATTTGTGGATCCTGCGCGTCAATCACCTCAACGGGTTGTCCGGAAAACACGACCTGTTCTGCCGCAACACGGACATCACGCAGGTCCTTCAAGAGCGGGTCGGTTGATCGGGTCAGCCTGACCTTTGGCGTCATGCTTCCATCGATTCCAATTCGTCAATAAAGCTTTCGATCATCGACAGCCCCTTGTCCCAGAACTTGGGATCAGACGCGTCGAGGCCGAAGGGGGCGAGAAGCTCTTTGTGGTGCTTTGATCCGCCTGCCCGCAGCATGTCGAAGTATTTGTTCCGGAAATCCGGATCGCCTTCCTCGTAGACGGCGTAAAGTGCGTTCACCAACCCGTCGCCAAAGGCATAGGCGTAGACGTAGAAGGGCGAATGGACGAAATGCGGGATATAGGTCCAGAAGGTTTCATAGCCGTCTACAAAATCAAACACCGGCCCAAGGCTTTCGGCCTGCACAGACATCCACAGCGCGTTGATATCGTCCGGTGTCAGTTCGCCTGTCGCGCGGGCGGCGTGAAGTTTGCATTCAAAATCATAAAACGCGATCTGGCGCACGACGGTGTTGATCATGTCTTCGACCTTGCCCGCCAGCAGCACCTTGCGTTCTTGCTGTGATTTTGCGGTCTCCAACAACTTGCGGAAGGTCAGCATTTCGCCAAAAACCGAAGCGGTTTCGGCAAGCGTCAGGGGCGTTGAGGAGAGCAATTCGCCCTGTTCGGCGGCCAGCACCTGATGCACCCCATGCCCCAGTTCATGCGCCAGCGTCATCACATCGCGCGGTTTTCCCAAGTAGTTGAGCATCACATAGGGATGAACAGGTGTGACCGTGGGGTGTGCAAATGCGCCCGGTGCCTTGCCAGGTTTGACCGCCGCGTCGATCCAGCCCTTGGTAAAGAAAGGTTCGGCAATCGCGGCCATCTTCGGATCGAACCCCGCGTAGGCGGTCAGGACCATCTGGGTGGCTTCTTCCCAATTGACGATCTTTTCGCTTTCCATCGGCAGGGGCGCGTTGCGGTCCCAGACTTGCATCCTGTCCAGCCCCAGCCATTTGGCTTTCAGCGCGTAATACCGGTGCGATAGCCGTGGATAGGCGGCGACGACCGCATTGCGCAGGGCCTCAACCACTTCAGCCTCGACATGGTTGGACAGGTGCCGCCCCGTTTGCGGGGTTGGCATCTTGCGCCAGCGGTCTTCGATTTCCTTTTCCTTGGCCAGCGTGTTGTGGACACGGGCGAAAATCTTGATGTTCTCGCGAAAGACCGCCGCCAGAGCATGTGTGGCTGCCTCGCGCTTGCTCCGGTCCTGTTCGGTAAGCAGGTTCAGCGTTGTTTCGAGCGGGAGCATTTCGCCGTCCACTTCGAATTCCAGTCCTGCCATGGTTTCATCAAACAGGCGGTTCCATGCAGCAGCGCCAACAGTGGACTGGTCATGCAGGTACCTTTCCAGCTCGTCCGAAAGCTGGTGCGGTTTCATGGCGCGCATCCGGTCAAAGACAGGTTTGTAGCGGGCAAGACCCGCATTCCCGACCAGCATGCCCGCAAGATGTGCATTGTCCAGACGGTTGAACTCCAGCCCGTAGAACACCAAAGGTGTGGTGAAGCCAGTGATCTTGTCCTGACAGTCTGCCATGAATTTGGCGCGCTCGCTGTCCGTCGTGATCTGGTAGTAACGCAGGCCCGCGAAAGACATGATACGTCCGGCGATGATGTCGATCTGCTCGTAGGTTTGCACCGCCTCAAGCAGGCCTGCGGAATCAAGGCTTGCAAGCTTGCCCTCGTATTTCTTTGCGAAATCGGCACAGGCTTTTTCCAGCCATGCCAGATCGCGCGCGAGCTCGGGGCTGTCTGTTGAAGGGTAGAGATCGCTCAGGTCCCACTCTGGCAGATTGCCAAAGTTTTTTCTGCCTTTGGCGTT
The DNA here is from genome assembly GCA_964351055.1 of uncultured Loktanella sp. Classification (GTDB taxonomy): domain Bacteria; phylum Pseudomonadota; class Alphaproteobacteria; order Rhodobacterales; family Rhodobacteraceae; genus Yoonia. The sequence continues at coordinate 5,758 of CAYGMX010000089.1, forward strand.
CGCGTCAAACACGGGCTGTACTGTTTTCATAAGGCACCTTTTCATAACGACCGTAGCGGAATTTAGTCACGGTTAGAGGGCGTTGTAAGCGGATCAACCGAAATTTGCCAACAACTCTTTGAGATCATTCAACGTATTTGCTTCATCGACGGGCTTGTCGCGCCGCCAGCGCAGCATGCGCGGAAACCTTAGCGCCACGCCCGATTTGTGGCGCGGGCTGGCCTGAATGCCCTCGAACGCGATCTCGAAAACGTGATGGGCGGGCACCTGACGCACTGGACCAAAGCGTTGCAGCGTGTTCTTGCGGACCCAAGCAGTGATTTCGCGGAATTCAGCATCGGTCAGGCCAGAGTAGGCCTTGGTGAAAGGCACCAGATCGTTGCCGTCGCGCACCGCGAATGTGTAATCGGTGAACAGGTTCGCCCGCCGCCCGTGTCCTGCTTGGGCATAGATCATCACGGCGTCGATGGTGAGCGGGTCGATTTTCCATTTCCACCAGTCGCCGCGTTTGCGCCCTGACAGATAGGGGCTGTCGCGGCGTTTGAGCATCAGACCCTCGGCATTCAGTGCGCGGGATTGGTCGCGGGCGGTGCTAAGATCGTCCCATGTTGCAAAGGGAACAGAGGCGGAAAGGCGCAAAGGTGCGCTCTGCGGTGCATGCGCCACAAGAGTTTCCAAAGCCGTGCGCCTTTCGTGCAATGGCCGCTGCCTGATATCGCGGCCTTCGTGTTCCAGCAGGTCATAGGCCATCAGGATGACCGGAGCCTCTGCCAACAGTTTTTTCGGCACTGTCTTGCGCCCGATCCGCTTTTGCAGGGCGTTGAAAGACAGCGGCACCTCGTCCGCAAAGGCCAGCACTTCGCCGTCGATCACGGTGCCGTCGGGCAGATAATCCTTGAGCTGCGCCAACTCGGGCGACCGGTCGGTCATCAGGTCTTCGCCGCGCGACCACAGGTGGTGTTCGCCGCCCCTGATAATCAACTGCCCGCGAATCCCGTCCCATTTGCGTTCCGCATTCCAATCGCCGGGCGCGCCCAGATCGTCAAAGCCGTCCAACTGATAGGCCAGATAGAACGGGTAGGGGCGCGAGAGGTCCGCGGTGGGATCATCCGCCTCGATCAAATGCGCCCAAGTCGTTGTGTCAGGTGTCCAGTTACCCATCAGTTTGTGGGTTAGTTCTGGCTCGGGCTGGCCCGTTGCTTGCGCCAATGCGCGGGTGATCAGCTTGGCGCTGACCCCGATCCGAAAGCCGCCGGTCAGCAATTTGGTGAACAAGAAACGCTCGGTATTGGGCAGGCTGTCCCATGCAGCCAGAATACCTGCCTTGCGCGCATCGTCGTCCAGCGTGGAAAGCGTCTTGATCGTTGTGATCCAATGGGTCAGCGTCTGGTCGCTTTGCAGGGTCGGCGGGGGCAGCACCAGTGCGATCGTTTCGGCCAGATCGCCCACGATGCTATAGCTTTCCTCGAACAGCCAATCGGGCAGGCCCGCGACCTCTGCCGCCCATTCCCGCAGCTTGGTCGCTGTGATCGTCCGCTTTGGGCGGCGTCCGGTGAAAAGCGCGATGGTCCAAAGCCGGTCTTCGGGTGTGGCGGTCTGGAAGTAATCGGCAAGGGCTGCCGTCTTGACCGAGGTTTTGGTGCTTTCGTCGATGCGGGTGAAAAGGGCGGCAAAGTCTTTCATGCCTCGACCTCATCGGCCTGATCAAAGCCTTCGCCGTGATAATCGGTGCTGACGATATGGGCATCATACCCCTGATCCGCTAACCATCGCTGGAAAACAGAGGTATAGCCGTGGGTCGCGAAAATCCTGGTCGCACCTGTCGCCTTGATGGCTGTATTCAAACCTTCCCAATCGGCGTGATCCGACACGATAAACCCTCTGTCCGCCGCGCGTCTGCGGCGCACACCACGCAGGGCCATCCAACCACTTGCAAAGGCGGTCGAAGCCGGGCCGAAGCGCCGCGCCCATGAGGTGCCAAGCGCGCTGGGCGTGGCCAGCACCAACGCGCCTGGGTGGGTTTTGTGAGTGATACCTGCGGTCACAAGCGTTGTTTGCGGCAGGGCAAATCCCTGATTGCGCAGCACTGCATTGGTATTCTCAATCGCGCCATGGGTCAGGATCGGCCCAATCTCGGGATTCACGGTGGCCAGCAAACGCTGGGCTTTGCCAAGCGCATAGGCCCCAAGGATCGACGTGCGGCCTGCTGCGGCATTGGCGGCCCACCAGTCGTTGATTTGCCTGGCCAGAATATCCTGCGGCGTCCATTTGAAGACGGGCAGACCAAAGGTGCATTCGGTGATGAAGGCATGGCAGGGCACCGGTTCAAAGGGTTCGGACAGCCCGTCGGCCACGGTTTTATAGTCGCCGGAGACCACCCAGACCTCGCCCCTGACCGCGACCCTGATCTGCGCGGACCCCGGCACATGCCCTGCGGGATGGAACGAAACCGCGGCATCGCCGATCTGTCGGACCTCGCCATAGGGGATGGTGTCCAGCGTGATGCGGCCCAAACGGTGCCGCATGACGGGGGCAGTGCCGGTTGTGGCCAGATAACGGCCCATGCCAGGGCGGGCGTGATCGCTATGGCCGTGGGTAATCAGCGCCCGATCCACCGGCTTCCACGGGTCGATGTAGAAATCGCCGGCAGGACAATAGATGCCGCGATCAGTGAAAGTGAGGACGTCAGCCATGAATAACATTATAGGACGCGGGCAGGGCGGGCCAATGGGGAAGATGGGTTCCACCCACCCTACGCATTCACTACTGTAGCGCAGAACCAACCAACGAGGTGGCAGATGGCCCTTGATCCTGACCTGATAAGACAGACCTATGCCGCAATCAAACCCGCAACCATGCGCACACCGACGGTCCATGCGGCACGCTTGTCCTTGCAGCTTGGTATTGATCTTTATCTCAAGCTGGAGAACCTTCAGCACACCAATGCTTTCAAGGCGCGCGGCGCGCTGGCCAAATTGCTGACCCTGACGGACGCAGAGCGTATGGCAGGTGTAATTGCATGTAGCGCGGGCAATCACGCCCAAGGGCTTGCCTATCACGCCACGCGGCTTGGCATTC
>CAYGMX010000090.1:0-8826 GCA_964351055.1 uncultured Loktanella sp.
GGTTCAGGGAACACCGTCGTCCGCTGCGCCATGAATGAACTCACAGACTGCGGACAAAGCAATACTTGGTTGCAGCATTACTCCCTCATTTTGACTTTGACACCCTGGTCCAATCCGCAGCGCCTCATCGCGTGTGAAACGCGCCGGAGCGATTAAAGATGACAGTGGCCCGGCTTGGATCGTGAACAAGTCCACATCTCGTCAACATCGCTCGTGAGGGCGCATTAGCGGGTTGCGCAATGCCTGTAATTGCTGTCGGGGTGAAAGCGTGAACTCCGTCGCGAATGAGCAAAGCTGTGACAAGGGTTCCCAAACCTTTGCCGCGCTCAGACGGCGCAACGGAAACGGATCCCACATAGAATGTTCCAGCCAACCGGCTATCCGCGTGATACCGCATGCTTCCATTTGCGCATGCGATCATGTGACCGTCGACTGACTGGACCCAACTGGTCAGGGAAGGCGGCCCCTCGCCACGCATATACCATTCAGGAAGGGGTGACACACCGACTTCTCGATTAAGGCTAATAACCTCCTGGATTGTTTCAGCCTTTGGCGATTGATCGCTCTGCAAGGAAAATGCGTCATCCGAAGCCCCGACAACCCCTTCGCAGGTCGGCAGCGCATCCGAAACAGGCGCCGTGAAGGAGTCCCAATAGGGTAGATCTTCTACATTCCCCAGGTTTGTGCTGATCTGATCAAATATCGTCCGCTTGTCGGCAGCTGCAAAGGCAATGAACCCATAATCTTCTAGAAGTGACGATATTTTCGGCCAGCCGATGTTTTCGGGTTCGACAATCGCAAGTGCGATACCTCCATTGGCAACTCCTGCTGTCGCCTTGATCCAATCCCTGTCGCGGTAGAGCCGAACTTCTGTCGTTATATCGGCCTGCACTTGCCAAACTCCCCCGCAATCCAAAGCCCCTCTCACAAGATCATATTGAGATAGGCGTCGCCGAAAGTCGAGTCAGGCCGGAGCTGTTTCGCTGCACATGCAGCATTTGTCACTTTGGGCTCAGACCTGCCGTTCGCTGCACTTTGCGCCAAGGTCTGCTTTGGCTTGGAAACCATGACGCATGACGCCCAAAATCCGGACCGCTTTCAGGACCAATCTGCTTGACTAGACTTGTCGTAAGCCTCTATTTTTGAATGGTAATATAGAACAGTAGATTGCCTCTCCTGGGCACCACCAAACCCCCTATATCGCTAAGAAAAATAAAGAAAACCTAGGGTTTTGGGTTTTTTGGGACCATTTTCGGGACCGCTATTAGGACCACTTTCGTCAATTTCCGCCAGTGAATAGTCACTCCTGGAAGGTCGATTTGGGTTGCACCGCGTGATCCTGCGGCTGAGATTACTCAGCATGGACCAGACAATGCCCCTCAAGCTCCCACGCTACATGTTCCGCCGAGCGAATGGATCGTTCCGGCATAAACGGAATGTCCCCAAAGACCTGCGTAAGGTGATTCCCAAGGCCACGGTTTATCGGCAGTTGGGGAATACCTACCAAGATGCACTTAGGGCTCTGCCTAAGGTCCACGCCGAGATTGAGGCCTTCTTTGATCTTGAACGGCGCGCCACAGATGAACAGCGGGCCAAGGCATTGGTCCGAGAACAACTGGGTGAACGGCATCAGTCAATGTTCATAGATGGGGCTGTGGATCCCGAGTGGCCCGAGTTCGATGACTTCCAAGAATTAGCCGAGGATGTGGAGCACACAGCGCCGAAGGGCGTGGTTAGGCAACTCAAGGCAGCGTCCTCGAAAGCCGCCCCCATGTCACTCTCTCGGGTTTTGGAGGAATACTATGCCGCAATGACTTCAACCACCACCGCCCGCATTCAAGCCTCGCTGGCCTGACACCTGAGGAATATCCTAACCGGTCAAAGGAAGACCAAAGCCCGAACAGAGCTAACTCATAAACGAGGACACTCAGGGGAGCAGGTCAGGTTAGGACTTGCGCGAAAGCGGCTAAAGACGCTTACCCGTGCCGCCACAGAGCAAGAACGGAGTAATCATGTGTTCCCTATCGTGTTAGTCTCTGAGGGTGTCGATGTTTGCGAGAAACCAGCGATAGGTTTCTCCGATTCCCTGTTCAAGAGTGATTTGCGCCTGCCAGCCCATAGAGGTGAGCCGGCTGACATCCATGAGTTTGCGTGCCGCACCATCTGGTTTCGACGGATCGGTGGTGACTGTGCCTTTGAAACCTGTAACCTTGGCGATCAGTTGTGCCAGTTCGAGGATAGTAATATCAGACCCCGCTCCGACATTGATATGACTCAGCATCGGTGATGTCTGCGCATGATAGTCCTCTTTGGGCAGATCAAGAACATAGAGCGAGGCTGCAGCCATATCATCTACATGCAGAAATTCGCGTCTTGGCGTGCCGCTGCCCCAGATGACAACGACGTTGCTGTTTTGCTGTGCCGCCTCATGAAAGCGCCGCATCAGGGCAGGCACCACATGGCTGTTTTCCGGGTGAAAGTTATCTCCAGGACCGTAGAGGTTTGTGGGCATCACGCTGCGATAGTCTACGCCATGCTGGCGGTTATAGCTTTCACAAAGCTTGATGCCGGCGATTTTGGCGATGGCATAAGGCTCGTTTGTCGGCTCAAGCGGCCCCGTCAACAGTGCATCCTCACGCATTGGCTGGTTCACTTCGCGCGGGTAGATACATGACGAGCCGAGCTGCAAGAGCCTTGTCACACCCGCGTCAAACGCCTGATGGATCACATTACATTCCATCATCAGATTGTCGTAGATGAAGTCGGCTGGATATGTGTTGTTGGCATGGATGCCACCTACTCTGGCAGCAGCAAGGATCACCAGATCAGGTTTCTCGGCCTGCATGAAATCGCGCACATCCAACTGGTTTGTCAGGTCAAGTTCGGCGTGCGTGCGTGTGATAATCTGCGTGTCCCCACGCGCCTGCAATTGGCGCAGGATTGCACCGCCCACCATGCCACGATGGCCTGCAACATAGATCTTTGGCATGGCTATCCCCTTAGTTTTCGACAGCGACTGGTAGATCCATACCGCGCTCTTTGAGAAGGGCATGTCTGCGGGCGCTCTTTAGGTCCTCGGCAACCATCTCGGCACACATCTGTTGGGCAGTGATTTGCGGCTCCCAGCCTAATTGTTGTTTGGCTTTGGATGGATCGCCAAGAAGCGTTTCGACTTCCGCCGGGCGAAAATACCTTGGATCAATCCGCATGATGACATCACCGACCTTAAGGGCAGGGGTCTTGTCACCGCTGATTGCGGTGACCGTGGCAATTTCTGCAACATCGTTGCCTGAGAATTCTAATGTCAGACCAAGCTCTGCTGCCGACCAGATTATAAAATCCCGCACGGAATACTGTTTGCCGGTGGCGATCACATAATCCTCGGGTGTGTCCTGTTGAAGCATCATCCACTGCATGCGCACGTAATCCTTGGCATGACCCCAGTCGCGCAGGCTGTTGATGTTGCCCATGTAAAGGCAGGGCTCCAATCCTTGAGCGATATGCGCCAGACCGCGCGTGATCTTGCGGGTCACAAAGGTTTCGCCACGCCGCGGACTTTCGTGGTTAAACAAAATGCCATTGCAGGCGTATAGCCCGTAGGCCTCGCGGTAGTTAATGGTCATCCAGTAGGAATAGAGTTTTGCAACGGCGTAAGGCGAACGCGGATAGAACGGTGTGGTTTCGCGCTGCGGTGTTTCCTGTACGAGGCCATAGAGCTCCGAAGTCGAGGCCTGGTAGAAGCGTGTCTTTTTCTCCAATCCCAGAAAACGGATGGCTTCAAGCAGGCGCAACGTGCCGATCCCGTCGACGTCTGCTGTATACTCCGGCGCCTCAAAGCTGACGGCGACATGGCTTTGGGCTGCGAGGTTGTAGACCTCGTCGGGCTGCACTTCAGAGAGGATGCGGGTCAGGTTCGAAGTGTCTGTCAGGTCTCCATAGTGGAGCTTGAAGCGGGCATTATCAACGTGGGGGTCTTCGTAGAGGTGATCAATCCGTTGCGTGTTGAATGACGAGGCGCGGCGCTTGATGCCATGCACAACATAGCCCTTTTCCAGCAGGAGCTCTGCCAAATAAGAACCGTCTTGGCCTGTGATGCCAGTGATAAGTGCAGTTTTAGTCATGGCTGACAAGGCTCTTTTATAGTCTAATCTTGGATCGGGGGAGCTTCCCACATCAGTGTCAGAATGCCAATGTATCTGGCGCATTGAATCCTTAAGTCGTTCAGGATCATTTTTCCGACGAGGAGATTTGACTTGCGAAGAAAGTCCATCGGGCGAGCGATGCTGCCCAAAAAGTTAACTGAACCAAGTTGCCGCAGCTGGGACGTTATCCAATCGCACCGATCGACAACATGGTTTTTTCTTGAGCAATTCCGATCTGCGCCTGCACCAGCACTTCATCGCTTGCATAAGTTCTTGCTGCTCAAGAGTGTCGAAGCCGTTGCTGGTTGTAGCGCCATACGTGTCGATGGAACGCTGCTAGCAGTTTCTTGCAAGACCGGCAGCGATGGCTTTGCAGGACGTTGCCTAGCCAGTTGTTGAACCTTTCCAACAAACCATTGGAATAGGGCGACATCAATGATGTTAACGTCGTTTAACTCTGGCTAAAGGCGCGATTTGCCCACCTCTTGTTCTCTCGGCGGCAAAGGTCCTTTGGAACGTAATCCACTTGACCGACAGGCCTTTTCAAGCGACTTACCTATCCTTGAGGGGTGCCGGCTTTGGAATATAAATTCACAACACGCATCGTTGTCTAAATTGAGGTTGGGTTTGTCGCGATCAACTCAGGATCCATCTGTCAAAATAACAGTTTGTTTCTTTGGGATAACGCGGTCACTGAACTACACTATTGCCTCAATCAATCGCAATGTTCTCACACCGGCGCGGGCCGCTGGTGATGTAAGCATTTATGGTCATTTCTTTAAGCAAAGCATCATTGAGAATAGCCGAAGTGGCGAGCAGGGTCGGGCTGATTTAGAAGAGTACAGGCTTCTTCACTGTGATGAGGTCAACTTGGATGAACCTGATATTTGGATTGACCCGCATTGGCGTCGTTTACTGCAGTCCTTTGGCGATCACTGGGAAGACGATTTTCGTTCGTTCCGTAACTTGCTTCATCAGCTACATTCCCTTGGCAAAGTGACCGAGCTTGCCATGAAGGGAAACCCCGACATTGTCGTCTTCTGCCGTCCCGATCTTGAATATCACGACTCGCTTGGTGGTGCCCTCGGTGCCGCAACTCGCCAAGCACCGCCTGCCGCTTTCGTTCCACGATGGCAGGAATGGGGAGGACTCAATGATCGGTTCGCAATTTGCATCGGGCGTCACGCGATCGAGGCCTATGGGCTCAGGATTACGAGGGCTCTAGATTATGTGAAATCACGGCAAAGCCCACTCCATGCAGAACGCCTCCTAATGTATTCAATGGAAAGGTCCGGCGTCACTGTCAGAAGTTTAGATGCACGCGCTTCGAGAGTTAGACTGGGCGGGGCAACACACAAAGAGGATTTCGCTGTGAATCGACTTAAATTATTCAAGCGAGAAATGCGCCGATTTTTTGCCGGGCGGCAGTGATACCTCTTGTGTCTGAAGCGCCATTCGAAAGATAAAAAGATCACAAACGGGTGACCTTATACCTTTGCGAAGAAGCGAAGCAAAACTCTAAGCTTTTCCATTGTCCTGATTTCGGACCAGTACAGCTGCCGCAGGAATTGGTGTCTCGTAGCAAAGGCAAAGGCCGCGGTCTGATCGTACCATTCCAGCGTCTTGCGGTTCGCCAATCGCTTCAGCAAACTACGTTCATTCGGTTCCAGATCTTCCTGCAAGAGCCTGCCGACGCGGTACGCAACAGGGTGATAACTTGTTACATTTCCGGCACCTTTACTAATGATACCAGAGTTGTCGCGCATATAAGCACTGGTCACTTTATCGGAGAAAAATATCCCGCGGGCATGCCAAATTAGCCGGAGCCAAAGTTCCGAGTCAGCGCCCCGCTTGAAGTTGGCACTGTCCATAAACCCGCCTGCACGCAACAACAGTTCTCTTTTGACAACAACGCCGTTCGTGTGGATGATCTGCGATCCAGAGAAGGCCTTCAAGGCTTCGGTGCGGGAACAAAGGCCTGGATTTTTCATAATACGATTGCGCCGCTCATTACCTTTGACGGTCTGATAACCAAAGAAAATGAGGTCTACATGTTCGAAGGCTTCGATCACGGCTTCGGCGGATCGAATATGGCCGTCCTTCCAGATATCGTCTGCGTCCAAGAAAGTCAGCCAATCGGTTTTGGTCTGTTCGATCCCCAAGTTCCTTGCCGCATATCCGCCAGGGCCTGCCGTTTCTCTTCGCAGCACACGCAGGTTCAACTTGTCGATCTGTTCGAGAACGCGCTGCGTCCCGTCTTTTGACGCATCGTCAACGACAATCACCTCAGTCGGGAGTGGCCGCTGATTTGCAACAGATGCCAGCGCAACAGGCAGCGTTGCGGCAGCATTATGGGCGGGTATGATCGCTGTGATACCACCCTGAAATGTTGAGACTCTCGTTTTTGTTTCATCTTCGTTCATTTGACGTTACTTCAACCTTCTCGGTGATGTTACGCTTCTGCTAACACGCCTAAACAGCAAGGCAATGCCTGACCCTAGGTCTTGAACCCCGGCCCCTGATGGATGAGTTCCTCCGACCTCGGCCGTTTCCTTGGCCCCATTAGTCGCGCAGAGATTCAAACCCTTGGAGCAATCGCAACACGCCGCGCAAACTTGTCTGGTGGGCCGAAGGTGATCGCGAACACCGTGCAGGAGATACCACTCAGCGCGATTTAGCGTTCAGGTTTGTCGCTTGAATATTTGGAAACGTAGCCAGCCTAACGCCTCGCTCCGCAATCTCCGCTTGTATAGGAATGGGAAGCAGTTGGCGATCTTTTTCATGTCGGTCTGTGGAAGTTCTTTAGCTACTGGATTGTGCTTGCTAAAGCTATGGGCCGGCCAAAACAAACAGGACAATGTGCCGCCATTCTGCATAATCCACGCAGAAAGACCTATCTCTCCGGCGTCGATTAACGCAACACGATTAGTCTCGTACTCCGCCGGAAACTGTCCGTCGAGTGGGCGCATTGTCGACAGCTTCGCCAAATAAGCATAAGTTTGAACGTGGGTGTTAATCTTTCCGCGCATCCCTTTCGGATGACCAGAGAAGTTTATGGTAGTACCCACGAGTGCGGCACCGGAAGCAACGAGGTGATCGACGTATCGGGCAAACCACGCATCCTCAAATGGTCCATACCCCGAACGGTTTACGAATAAACAATAGTCAGAGTCTGATCCCTCCTCGAGCATTTGCGCGAGACCAAGCGCAGCAGAACTAAAATCGCGCCCCACATTCGACTTGAAACGAATTGATCGGCAACGGATTTTCGGATTTTGCGCGGCCAACCGCATCAGTTTCTCTGCCATGCGACTCTCGACGTCGGTCGCTGGGTGCACTTCAGAGATGACCAAGAACAACTCAACCTCGGAAACACCGGGATCATGCCGTGCCAATCTGGAGAAGTTCATGAAATCTAAAAAGAAATCCGTATCGTTTGCAGTACTGTAGCACATGAAATGGCGCGGCCCGAGATTGGGTTTGCAGTCCTTTATACTCTTGGTCATCCGACGATAGCTCCTGCGGGTCCTATTAAAATGACTATATGGCGCTGGCCTTAGTATTGGCGCAGGGTTGCCACTCGCTCCGACAGATGCCCGAAGGTTTTCCTCTCGGCAATCGCCGCCCCGCCGCAACCGACTTATTCTGGCTTTGACGATCAATGAGGCTGGAGCAGAGCGACAAGACAATACGCGGCTTTTTTATTGGTATAATCCCAAAGAGAGCGGTAGTTTATCGTCGGTTCAGCAGGATCCAAAATAGAAATTTCCCAACAGTTTTGGCGAGAGGTCTGACGCAATTGCCTAGTTATTTTTCTCGCTTCAGTGACAAGTTGGGAAGATATAGTCGCAGGAAAATACGCCGCCATTCCGTGGGGCACGTGTCCGGTAGCTTTCTGCCGCGTCACGTCGAACTTGCCGGAATAGACATTTTACGCGCAGGTCGTTTTGGGAATAACCTTGTGCAAATTGCGCAAGTCATCTCTCTGGCCCGGACACTAGGATTGACGTATATTCGCCTCCCGAAAATTTCATTCCTGGACATATCGGAGCCTACTCAGGTCGATGATCTAACATTCTTGCCGCATGACTGGCCAATCACAGAGTATGGATCTTTCCTCGTCGGTGATTTCTTCAAGGGAAGAGAACTTCTTCTGGGTCACGGTGTCAAAGAAGGTCGTAGGAAAGTCTTGCAAAAATACATCCGCCCGCTGCTATCCCTGCCGGAACCCGTGCTGGCACAGCCTTACGAGCTAACAATTCACTTGCGGAGCGGTGATATTTTCGGACCGAGCCCGCATCCTCACTATGTGCAGCCGCCCTTGGCCTTCTATAAGAAAATCGTGCGGTCAGGTTTTGAGGCAGGTACCTACAGTTCCGTACGCTTGGTTTTTGAAGATCGCGGAAACCCATGCGTCGATGCCTTGGGTGCCTTTGTACATGAACTTGGGCTGGATCTGATCGAGCAGTCTGGATCCTTTTCCGAGGATATGGCGGTGTTGATGGGCGCTCGTGACTTGGTATTCGGATTTGGAACATTCGGTTTATCAATAGCGTATCTATCGGATCATCTTGAAAAGATTGACGTCTTCGGTCCGAACAGAGCTTATGGGCACTTGATGGGTGAATTATCTGTACACCATTGGCATGCCAAAACTGGCTCATACATTCATGGTGGTGAATGG
>CAYGMX010000091.1:0-8804 GCA_964351055.1 uncultured Loktanella sp.
GACAAGGATATAGAACGCGCCCGGATCAAGGATGATCCAGCCCGTATCGGTATGCACCGGTTCCCAGAAATCGGCGGGGTCGTAGTAGTTCAGTTTGGCAAGATCGACAACGCCGGTATGTGGCTTGGCGCGGTAGCCGACCAGATTGCCCTTGGCGGGCTTGAGGTCCACCGAAAACCCCAGCCCGTCCGAAATTACCGGATCACCCGACACGATCGGGGTCTGCGCATGCAGGGCGCGCAATGCATCATCCGACATCATGGTCTTGCCTTGGCGAAAGATGATCTGGTTCAACATCTGCCCCGGTTGGGCGACCACGGAAAAAGAGCGCGGGCATATTTCGACGTAAAGCGGGCCGTCATAGCCCTCGGGGACACGGTCAAATTCGACGCCGTGATCGGTGATGATGCGGGTCAGCAAATCAAGGCGGCCGATGGAGGATTTGGCGCTGGCGGCGGCAGTCATGCCCTTGGGCAGGGTCAGGCGCTCCATCAAGGGCACGACATAGACACAGCCCTTTTCGAGCACGGCACCCCCTGTCAGGTCGACCGCGTGCATCTGGAAATCGGCCAACCGTGCCTTGACCGTGCGCAGTCGTCCCGCAAGAAAAGAGGCCCGCACGCGGTACGCCGTCTGCCCAAGGCGCAGGTCAAGCGAGGCGGGCTGGATCTGGTCCGGCGTGACAGGGGCTTCGGCGGCGATGCCACCTGCCGCGATCAGGTCGCGGATTTGATGATCGGCGAGCACACCGGAAGTCGTCATCTTTACCCCCTCCAAGGTACCAAAACGCCCGCCGTGCTTGCGCACAGGCGGGCGGTTATGATTGGTCGGGCTAGCAGGACTCGAACCTGCGACCTTCCGTCCCCCAGACGGACGCGCTACCAGGCTGCGCTATAGCCCGACGAAGCGCTTTCATACCCGAAACAGATGGAGTGGCAAGCCCGAAAAGCATCACGTGCTGCGTTGCATCCGGCCGCGCAAGGTTTCAAGCTTGGCCAGCAACGGGGCGATCTGGCCCGCGCGGTCATGCAGGCCGCGCGCATCGACGGGGGCACGCCCGATCAACCGGGGCATTGCGGCAGGAAGCTCTTTTGACGGCAGCGGATGGGCATGTGTCAGGCCGGATGGGTCAGTTGCGGTGGCCGCCACTTGTGATGTCTGGTTGTCTGAGTGGGCAGAACCGGCTGTTTTCAGACGGGTGATTCTGGCAATCGCGGCAGGCACGGCAGAACTGTCTTGCGGCTCTGTTGTGCGCGACTGGCCCAGCCCAGCCACATAGCTGACACCCTTTTCCCGCAAGAGTTTCTGGGTGCCTTTGATCGTCAGCCCGTCTTCGTGCAAAAGCTGTTTGATCCCGCCCAGTAGGTCCATATCGGAAGGGCGGTAATAGCGCCGCCCGCCGGCCCCTTTGACGGGCTTGATCTGGCTGAATTTGCTTTCCCAAAAGCGCAGCACATGGGTCGGCGTATCGAGCCATTCAGAGACTTCGCTGATTGTGCGAAAAGCGTCTTGGGCTTTGGCCATGACCTAGCGTTTGTTCCCTGCGGCAACGCGATCTTTCATCAGATGCGAAGGGCGAAAGGTCAGCACGCGGCGGGGATGGATCGGGACTTCTTCGCCCGTTTTGGGGTTGCGTCCCACCCGGGCCGCTTTTTCGCGGACCGAAAAGGTACCAAAAGAGGACACTTTTACAGTTTCTCCAGCGACAAGTGCATCGGATACGTGCGACAGCACGCTCTCGACCAGATCTGCGCTATCGTTTCGCGATAGACCAACTTGGCTGTGCACCGCATCTGCCAGATCCATCCGCGTCAAAGTCTTTTCCGCCATCACACACACCCCTTACGATTGCATGCGAGCATAGGCCTCGAGCAAATTCAGAGTCAATAACAACGGCTTGGCAAACAGCGTTTGTGTCCGGTTTCACCCCGCTACCAGCGAATTACGACCGAGCCCCACGCCAAACCACCGCCAATCGCTTCGGTGACGACCAGATCGCCCTGTTTGATCTGCCCGTTTTGGACCCCGACCGATAGCGCCAAAGGAATCGATGCTGCCGAGGTATTGCCGTGGTCTTGCACCGTCACGATCACGCGGTCCATTTCGACGCCCAGTTTCTTGGCGGTGGACTGTATGATGCGGATATTGGCCTGATGCGGCACAACCCAAGTCACGTCATCGGCGGTCAGGCCCACATTTTCCAATGCGGTTTCGGCGGTCTGGGCCAGTTTTTCGACCGCATGGCGAAAGACTTCCTTGCCTTCCATGCGCAGCATGCCCGTGTTCTGGGTCGACACGCCACCATCAACATAAAGCAGGTCCTTGTAGCGCCCGTCAGAATTCAGATCGGTTGACAGGATACCGCGATCCGCGTTCGTCCCCTTGCCGTCTTGTGCCTCAAGGATCACAGCGCCCGCGCCATCACCGAACAAGACGCAGGTCGACCGGTCGGTCCAGTCCATGATCCGGCTGAAGGTCTCTGCGCCGATGACCATCACACGGTCGGCCTGACCAGAGGCAATCAGGGCGTTGGCATTGGCCAGCGCATAAACGAACCCCGCACAAACCGCTTGCACATCAAAGGCATAGCCCTTGGTGTTTCCGATATTGTGCTGAACCATGGTCGCGGCAGACGGAAACGTGAAATCGGCAGTCGAGGTCGCCAGAATAATGGCGTCGATCTCGGATCCATCCATTTTTGCCATGGCGAGCGCCGCTTTTGCCGCCGCAGTGGCAAGATCAGAGGTGTGTTCATTTTCGGCCGCAAAATGCCGGCGTTCGATACCGGAGCGGGCCTTGATCCATTCGTCAGTGGTATCGAGCGTCTTTTCAAACTCGGCATTGGGAACCACACGTGCAGGCAGGTAGTGCCCGACCCCTTTGACCACTGCGCGACGTACCATGGCTATTTGCCCGTCTTTCTTGTGTCGAGACTGCGCGTCTCGCTCTCTTGGTCGGCATCTTGCGCAAGGGATGCCGCAGATGCAACCCGTGCCGCCAGTTTATCGGAAAACCCGCTTTGTGCGAGCCGATACGCAAGGTTCAGCGCAGCGGCAACCCCGGTTTCATCAGCCGATCCGTGGCTCTTGATCACCGTCTGGCTCAGACCCAGAAAGACCCCGCCGTTCACGCGGCGCGGGTCGATCCGCTTGCGCAGGCCGCGCAAGGAACCACGGGCCAGCAAAGCGCCGAACATGGCCCAAGGATTGGCCATCAATGCGCGGCGCAGCAGTTCGCTGATCAGGTTCGCCGTCCCTTCGCCGGTTTTAAGCGCCACATTGCCGGTAAACCCGTCCGTGACGATCACATCGACCTTGTCGGAAGGCAGATCGCCGCCCTCGATAAAGCCGACATAGTCGAATTCTCCCAAAGCCGCCGCATTTCCGATCAGTTCATGGGCGACCTTTAATTCCGCGCGCCCTTTGTGTTCCTCGGTTCCGACATTCAGCAGGCCCACACGGGGCCGCGCGATATCAAGGCCGTTGCGGGCATAAGACGCGCCCATCAGCGCATAGGTCAGCAGATCGTCCTGGTCGGCACGGATATCGGCACCGGCATCCAGCATGACGTTGAAACCCGAAGGATTGCGCGAAGGCCAAAGGCAGGCGATTGCAGGGCGGTTCACACCTTCGGCCTTGCGCAGGCGCAGCATCGACAGAGCCATCAAGGCACCTGTGTTGCCGCAACTGACGGCAACGGCGGCCTCGCGGTTACGCACCGCGTCAATGGCCGACCACATCGAGGTTTTCTTTCCGTTGCGCAGCACATGGCTGGGTTTGTCGCTCATCTGCACGACGTCTGCGGCGTCGTGGATTGTCACACGATCATTAATGCGGTGCTTGGCGACAAGAGGCGCCAGTTCGGCCTGCGGGCCATGCAGGATCGCGCGCGCCTTTGGTTGCTCGCGCAAAAACCGCGAAAGGCCCGCAACAACCGTTGCAGGCCCTTTGTCGCCGCCCATTGCATCGACCGAAAGCACTTGATTTGCAGCATGTCCCTGCGTCGGAGCCGTGTCCGTCTGGGCTGGTTTCATGCTGGCGTGCCTTTTGTCGCTTTACGCAGCGTCGTCGTCGAGATCGATTTGTGTTGTATCTGCGATGACTTCACGTGTCGCATAGTGGCCGCAGGACGGGCACACATGGTGCGGGCGCTTCAACTCGCCACAGTTATCACACTCGTTGGGGTTCGCCGCGACAAGTGAATCGTGCGCGCGCCGGTTGTTGCGGCGTGATTTGGATACTTTATTCTGCTGGACAGCCATGTCTCAACCCTATGATGTAAAGGGCCGTGGCCCAGATTTCCTTGCGTCTGGCGGGGTCCTACGCCATTGCGGCAGCCCTGTCGAGACACGATCTAAAAGAGGCCGCGAACATACTGCGATTCCTTGCAGGTGCAACCCCTATTTCCCCTTGTTTCAAAGGGTATTATTTATCTTTCTTTTCAAGACGGTCGCGCAGGGCACCCAGTCCGGCAAAGGGCTTTGCGTCGTCTTCCGTCATCGGGGTGACACCCGGTTCGGTAAAGACACGCGTTTCCAGGTTGGCCCCTTCCACGCGCGGATAAAGCGGCAGGGCAAGCGCCAGCGCCTCGATCATGACCTGTGCAAGGTCCAGTGTCTCGGGCAGCGGTTCTGCCGTGTCGTCCTCGGGCATTTCGATTTCGGCGGCATCGATTTCCGGCATATCTGCGAGGTAGCTGCGATGCAGGGTCTCATCGATGCGGGTTGTGACAGGGGCGAGCGTGACCACGCAATCCTGCACCACAGTCGCGCCCAACTCTGCTGTCAGCGCCCAGTCCTTGCGCCCTGTCGGGGCAAGCTCTCCGGCAAAGCGCAGTTTCTTGACGCCGACAATGCCAAGGTGGTCTGCCACGGCCTTGCGTTCGTCGGCCGTTGGCACCAGCGCAAAGGCCGTGGGCTTGCCACTCGGCAAATCTGCCAAACGCAGGTGTGATCGGGGCAATCGGGCCAAAGCTGCTTCCATTCTTGAACAGGGGTGTGCTGTGTTGTAGGTGGAATAAAAGGCCAGACAGGCCAAAGCAAGAGGGCGAGTTCATGGGTGCGATGTCAGCAAAGCTGCGCAGGTCTGTTCAGGTGGTCGGACTGGTGGGCATGGCGGCCATAGCCACCGGCTGCACGCAACTGGACCGTTTCCACGGGTTTATCCCGCCCCAAGAGGAACTTGCCACTGTCCAGGTGGGGCAAACCACCAAGGACACGGTGATTGGCCTATTCGGTCCGCCCATTTCCGAGCGGGCACTGGAAAACAACACGATCTATTATGCCTCAAGCCAGTTTCGCTATTTCGGGCCATTCGCACCCGAAGAGGTAGACCGACAGGTGCTTGCCATCGATTTCGATGCCAGCGACCGCGTGCGCAACATCTCGCGCTATACGCTTGAAGACGGGCGTGTGGTGGTTCTGGACCGGCGCGTCACCGAGGACGGCATCAATGATGTGACCTTCCTGAGCCAGTTGCTAGGCTCTTTCGGGCGCATCGACGCAGGGCAGTTTCTGGGCGAAGAACCCTAGGGCTATGCCTCGGGCTCGAATGTCAGCGCCACACCGTTGATGCAGTAGCGCAACCCCGTTGGCTGTGGTCCGTCAGGAAAGACATGCCCCAGATGGGCGTCGCACCGGTTGCAATGCACTTCGGTCCGCTTCATGAAAAAACTGCGGTCCACAGTCTCTCCGACCATTTCTGGGTCAAGGGGCTGAAAGAAAGACGGCCAGCCGGTGCCGCTTTCGAACTTTGCAGTCTGCTCGAACAGGGGCGCACCACAGCAGACACACATATAGGTGCCAGGCTCTTTGGGGAAATCCTCATGGGTGCCCGCCCGCTCGGTCGCGTGCTTGCGCGTGACCTTGTAGGCCATATCAGAGAGTTGCGCGCGCCATTCGGCATCAGTTTTGACGATCTTGTCCATCTGTTTAAGGTTTCCTTTCCTTGCTTGGTGTTTAACCTAGGCCACGGCGATGGGTTCGCCAAGGTAAGAGCTGATGACAATTCCGTTTCACAAGGGGCACTATGCGGCACGCTTTGCTGTGTCCGATGCGGATGTTGCGGCCTGCCAAAGCCTGCGGCATCTGTGCTTTTTCGGGGTGCCGGGAATAGAGAGCGACAGCTTTGACGGGGCGTGCCGCCATCTTATGGTCGAAAATCAGGCAGGGCGGCTTGTCGCCACGGTACGGCTTTTTGAAACCCGCTCCGGCGCGATGCTGCTGCGGGGCTATGCCGCGCAATTCTATGACCTCGGGCGCATGGCCGAAACAGCCCAACCCATGATCGAGTTGGGGCGATTCTGTATCGCAGCCGATGTGATGGATGCAGATGTGTTGCGGGTCATGTGGGGGGTTCTGACGCGGTTGGTTGATGCGGGGGATGTGCGGGTGCTCTTTGGCTGCAGCAGCTTTGCGGGCACCGATCCGTCCCGCTATGGCGGCGCTTTCGCGCAGCTGGCCGCGCATTATCTGGGGCCGACCGCATTGCGCCCGGCACCACGGGCCGCCGAGATCGTGTGCTTTGACAAAAATGCAGTCGGCGGGGTCACCCCGCTGCCGCCACTGCTGCGGACCTACCTTGCGATGGGGGGGTGGGTCGGGGATCACGCGGTGATCGACCGGACCCTCAACACACTCCATGTCTTTACCTGTCTGGAGGTCGCAAAAGTCCCCCCAAATCGGGCCCGCGCGCTGCGGGCCCTTGCGCAGGCTGCGCCGCTGTCATAGCAGGCGCCTATGGCACGCGCACCCTTACTCCAGCTTTCCGATATCGCCCTCACTTTCGGCGGTGATCCTGTCTTTGAAGACCTGTCACTGGTCGTGCAACCGGGCGACCGCGTGGCGCTGGTGGGCCGGAACGGGTCGGGTAAATCGACCCTGATGAAGGTCATGGCGGGGCTTGTGCTGCCCGATAGCGGGACGCGGGTTGCGTCACCGGGCGTACAGGTCGGCTATATGGAACAAGACCCGACGATGGCAGGCTTTGCGACCTTGGGCGACTATGCGGCCAGCGGTCTGGACGTGGACGAGGCCTACAAGGTCGACATGGTGGCCGAGGGGCTGAAATTCGACCCTGCGGGCGATGTGAATACGGCATCGGGCGGTGAACGGCGGCGCGCGGCGTTGGCCAAACTGATGGCCGAAGCGCCTGAGTTGATGTTGCTGGACGAACCGACCAACCACCTTGATATCGAAGCGATCGCATGGCTGGAAAACGAGCTCAAGACAACACGCGCCGCCTTTGTGCTGATATCACACGACCGCGCCTTCCTGCGCGCGCTGACGCGCGCCACGCTCTGGATCGACCGCGGTGCTGTGCGGCGCGCCGAACAAGGCTTTGACGGGTTCGAGGAATGGCGCGACAAAATCTGGGAAGAAGAAGACCAGCAGCGCCACAAACTCAACCGCAAGATCAAGGCCGAGGCGCGATGGGCAGTCGAGGGCATCTCGGCCCGCCGGACGCGCAATCAGGGGCGGTTGCGGGCGCTGCAAGACCTGCGCGCAGAAAAGGCAAACCAGATCCAGCGGCAAGGAACGGCAGCCATGGCCTTTGACGGGGGCAGCACGTCAGGCAAGAAAGTGGTCGAGGCCACCGGCCTGACCAAGGCATTCGACGGCAAACAGATCGTCCAAGGGCTGGACCTGACAGTGCAGCGCGGCGACCGGATCGCCTTTGTCGGGCCCAACGGCGTGGGCAAGACCACGCTGATCAAGATGTTGCTGGGGCAGGTGGAACCGGACAGCGGTACGGTCAAACTGGGCACCAATCTCGATATCGCGATTTTCGACCAAAGCCGCGCGGCGCTGAATCCCGATATGACACTCTGGGAAAACCTCGCCAATGATCCCGAGTTGGGTGTATCTGGCAAATCCGACCAGATCATGGTGCGGGGCACACCCAAGCATGTGGTCGGCTACCTCAAGGAATTTCTCTTTAACGAAGCGCAAGCGCGGGCGCCTGTCCGGTCGCTGTCGGGCGGGGAAAAGGCACGCCTGCTGCTGGCGCGCCTGATGGCGCGTGAAAGCAACCTGCTGGTGCTGGACGAACCGACCAACGATCTGGACATCGAAACGCTGGATCTGTTGCAGGACATTCTTGGTGACTATGACGGGACCGTGCTGCTGGTCAGCCACGACCGCGACTTCCTCGACCGTGTCGCCACCACGACAATCGCGATGGAAGGCAACGGGCAGGCCGTGGTCTATGCCGGCGGCTGGAGCGATTACCGCGCCCAGCGGGGCGGCGATTTCTTCGAGTCAAAAGAGGCTTCCAAGCCTCTGGCCAAGAAGGAAAAAGCCGCCGAAAAGAAAGCGGCTTCCGGCCTGTCGTTCACCGAAAGGCACCGCCTCGAGGAACTGCCCGGCGTGATCGAAAAACTGACTGCGGAAATCGGCAAACTCGAAGAACTTCTGGCCGATCCCGAGCTTTTCACCAAGCACCCGCTGAAATTCGAAAAGGCGACGGATGCACTGGTCGCCCGCCAGAACGCGCTCTCGGATGCCGAAGAGGAATGGCTGATGCTGGAAGAAAAGGCCGGCTGATCCCCGCTTCTTTTGTTCCAAAATACCTTCGGGGGGCCCGTCAGGGCGGGGGCAGACAGCCCCCTCAGCGCTGGCCTTTTTCCATCCGCTTCACGGCATCCCACAAGGCGTCCATCTCGGCCAGATCACTTTGCGCGGGTGTCTTGCCGCGGGCGGCCAAAGCATCCTCCACCGCTTCAAACCGCCGCGTGAATTTCGCATTGGTCGCGCGCAGGGCGGCTTCGGGGTCGACGCCCAGATGGCGGGCCAGGTTGACGACGGT
>CAYGMX010000092.1:0-8688 GCA_964351055.1 uncultured Loktanella sp.
TGCAGACCATCCAGCGCGCGCAGGACCTCTGCAAAATTCCGGCCCACGTTCATCGGATAGGTCATCGACAGTTTCAGTTTCTTGTCGGGACCGATGATAAACACAACACGCACCGTGGCGCTGTCGGCCGGGGTGCGGCCATCGGGCAGATAGGCATCTGCGGGCAGCATGTCGAAAGCCTTGGCAACGGTCAGGTCCTCATCGGCGATGATCGGGAACCCTGCTTTGGCCTTGGCGAATGTTTCGATATCGCTTTTCCATTTCTTGTGGTCCTCGACCCCGTCAACGCTGATGCCCATGACTTTGGTGCCGCGTGCAGCCCATTCATCGGCCAGTTGAGCAACGGCGCCGAATTCGGTCGTGCAAACCGGCGTGAAATCCTTGGGGTGGGAAAACAGGATGGCCCAGCTATCGCCGATCCAGTCATGCAGGGCAATTGTGCCCTGATCGGTTTCGACAGTCAGATCAGGAATCGTGTCGTTGATGCGCAAACCCATGGTTCTCTTCCTTTGTTGCTTCGTCTGTCGCCTATATAGGCGCTCTCCTGTGCTCTCGCTACCGTGGCTTGCACCTGTTTCCTAGGAATGCCACAAGATTCCTCGAAACCTTTGGGAGTCGCAAGATGATCGAGAACCGGAATTTTTATATCAATGGGGCTTGGGTCGCTCCGGCCAAGGCCCATGATCACCCTGTTATTGACCCTTCAAACGAAGAGGTATGCGCCATCATTTCGCTTGGCGATCAGGCCGATACGGATGCGGCGGTTGCTGCGGCGAATGCAGCCTTTCCCGCTTGGGCTGCGACCGATCCGGAAACACGTGCAGGCTATGTAAAGGCGATCCTTGCCCAATACGAAGCCCGCAAAGAGGAAATGGCCCAAGCCATCAGCCTCGAGATGGGCGCGCCGATTGATATGTCGCGCGACGATCAGGCGCCATGTCTGCCATGGCATCTGGAAAACGCGCTGGAAGCGGTCAAGGAAATCGAATGGGTGCGCCCGCTTGGTCCGCATGCCCCCAATGACCGCATTTCGATGGAACCGATCGGCGTTGTCGGTCTGATCACGCCATGGAACTGGCCAATGAATCAGGTGACATTGAAAGTGATCCCCGCACTGCTGGCGGGCTGCACAATGGTGTTGAAACCTTCGGAAGAAGCACCGCTTTCGTCGCTTCTTTTCGCTGAATTCGTCCATGATGCGGGCGTTCCTGCGGGGGTATTCAACCTTGTGAACGGCGATGGTCTGGGTGTCGGCAACCAGTTGTCGCGCCACGAGGATGTGGCGATGATCAGCTTTACCGGTTCGACCCGCGCAGGCAAAGCGATTTCGATTGCGGCCGCCGAAACGCTCAAGCGCGTCACACTGGAACTGGGCGGCAAGGGTGCGAATGTGATTTTTGCGGACGCCGATGAAAAGGCCGTCAAGCGCGGCGTCATCCACTGCATGAATAATACAGGCCAGTCCTGCAACGCGCCGACACGCATGCTTGTCGAACGGTCCATCTATGATCGGGCGGTGGAAACGGCTGCCGAAGTCGCTGCCAACATCGGTGTCGGGCCCGCATCCGAGCCTGGCGACCATATCGGCCCCGTGGTGAACAAGACCCAGTGGGACAAGATTCAGGAAATGATCGCGGTGGGCATCAACGAAGGTGCGCGTCTTGTCGCGGGTGGCCCCGGCCTGCCCGAAGGGATGAACCGCGGTTATTATGTCAGGCCCACCGTCTTTGCCGATGTGAACAACCAGATGCGGATCGCCCGCGAGGAAATCTTTGGTCCTGTCCTGTCGATCATTCCGTTCGAAGACGAGGCCGAGGCCATCGCGATCGCCAATGACACACCTTATGGCCTGACCAACTATGTGCAGTCCCAAGACGGTGCGCGGCGCAACCGCATGGCCTTGGCGCTGCGGTCCGGCATGGTCGAGATGAACGGCAAATCGCGTGCGGCCGGTTCACCCTTTGGCGGGGTCAAAATGTCAGGGCGCGCGCGCGAAGGCGGCGTCTGGGGGATCGAGGAATTTCTCGAAGCCAAGGCGATCTCGGGCTGGGCCGCAGAATAGTGTCATGTGCATGGGCGCACTGAAATAGTGCGCCCATGGGACTTTCGTGCATTTCGTTTAAGGCTATGTAACGCTCCAAAGAAAAGGAGAGTAACATGATCACCCAAATCAAAGGCCTTCACCACGTCACATCGCTGGCCAGCGATGCCCGCGAGAACAATGCCTTCTTTACAAATGTCCTTGGCCTGCGCCGCGTCAAGAAGACCGTGAACTTCGACGCGCCGGACGTCTATCACCTCTATTATGGTGACGAGGCCGGTTCACCCGGCACCGTCATGACCTATTTCCCGTTCCCGAACGCAGGGCGCGGGTCGAAAGGTGTGGGCGAGGTCGGGCGGACCGCCTTTAGCATCCCTACCGGATCGTCTCAGGCCTGGCTGGACCGCTTCGCAACTTTTGAAACAAAAGGCGGTTCCCAAGACATCCGCTTTGGTCAAAAGCGCGTATTGTTCGACGGGCCAGACGGCGACCAGTTCGCGCTCGTCGAAAGCGACGATGACCGCACGCCATGGACCGGCAATGGCGTGAGCGAAGCAATGGGCATCCGCGGCTTCCATTCCGCCGACATGCGCTTGCGCGATGCGGGCGTCAGTGGCGAGCTTTTGCAGTTCATGGGTTACGAAAAACTGGACCAGCAAGACAATGTCACGCGCTTCATCGTGCCCGGCGGCAATGATGCAAACACCATCGACATCGAAGAACTGCCAAATGCAGGTTTCGCTGCCCAAGGTGCCGGATCGGTGCATCACATCGCCTTTGCCGTCGAAAACCGTGCGCGGCAACTTGAAGTGCGCGAGGCCCTTCTTGATACCGGTTATCAAGTGACGCCGGTCATCGACCGTGATTATTTCTATGCGATCTATTTCCGCACACCCGGCGGTGTGCTGTTTGAAGTCGCGACAAATGAACCCGGCTTTGATCGTGATGAAGATACAGCGCATCTGGGCGAAGCGCTGAAACTGCCAAGCCAGCACGAGCATCTGCGGGCGCGGCTGGAAGGCCTATTGCAGCCTTTGGGTAACTGACATGTCCTACAGTGCAAAACGGACCAAAGGGACAGCGGGCCAACCGCTGTTCCTGACCTTCCACGGGACCGGCGGGAACGAAGCGCAGTTTCATAACTTTGCAGAGCAACTGGCACCAGAGGCGCATGTGACATCGCCGCGCGGGGATGTGTCGGAACACGGGGCGCTGCGGTATTTCCGTCGGACGGGCGAAGGCGTCTATGACATGGACGATCTGGCCGCGCGCACTGCGGCAATGGCGACATTCATCAAGAACGAAATCGCCAGTACGCAAGCCGCCAGAACCATCGGGCTGGGCTATTCCAACGGGGCCAACATTCTGGCTGCTGTCGCACTGGAAGCTCCAGATCTGGTCGATGACCTGATCCTGATGCATCCGCTGATCCCGTGGAAACCGGACCCGCAGCCGGGACTTTCGGGGCGGCGCATCCTAATCACGGCGGGGCAGCGCGACCCGATCTGCCCCGCGCCGCTGACGCAGGCCCTTGCGGATTACCTGCAATCACAAGGGGCTGACGTCACCCTGCATTGGCACGGCGGCGGACACGAGATTGCACAGTCCGAAATCGACGCGATTGCGCAGTTCGTGAAAACCTAGAACGGACACTTTGCCGTGATCCGCATGCCCTGACCCCCGTCAGGGTGGCGGAACTGCAAGGTCTCGGAATGCAGCATCAGGCGCGGGTAATCCCGCGCCTGACCTTCCGCATAAAAAGGGTCACCAAGGATCGGATGACCAAGGGCCATCATATGCACCCGCAACTGGTGTGACCTGCCGGTGCGCGGCATCAGCTTGACCCGCGTTTCACCGTCACGGGCGCGCATGACGCGCCAGTCGGTCTGCGCTTGCCTACCGTTTTCGTGGTCGACCATCTGCCTTGGGCGGTTGGGCCAGTCCACGATCAGGGGCAGATCGACGGTGCCGGTCTTTTCCGTCATCTCGCCCCAGACGCGGGCGACATAGGTTTTCTTGGTCTGGCGGTTCTCGAATTGCAGCCCAAGGTGGCGCTGGGCGTGGGGGGTCAGGGCAAAGATCATGACACCCGAAGTGTCGCGGTCCAGCCTGTGCACCAACAGGGCCATCGGAAACACGGCCTGCACGCGGGCCAGCAGGCAATCGGCCAGATGGTCACCCTTGCCCGGCACCGACAAAAGGCCAGCGGGCTTGTCGACCAGCAAGACCTGATGGTCATCATGCAGAATAGCCAAAGGGTCCTGTGGCGGAGTATAGGCGTCGCTCACCCGTAAACGCGCTCGCCGAAAATGGCAGAGCCGACACGGACATGGGTCGCGCCAAAGGCGATGGCGGTTTCAAAGTCGCCGCTCATGCCCATGGACAGTCCGGTCAGGCCGTTGCGGGCGGCAATTTTGGCCAGCAGTGCGAAATGCAAGCTAGGCTCTTCATCGACAGGGGGGATACACATGAGGCCTTTCAACGGCAGATCAAGTGCGCGCACCTCGGCGACAAAGTCATCGGCACCGCTAGGCAGAACGCCTGCTTTCTGCGGCTCTTCGCCAGTGTTGACCTGAATGAACAGATCAGGGCAGCTTCCGATATCTTGTGCAAGCCGTGCGATGGTGGTGGCAAGTTTCGGGCGATCAAGGGTGTGGATGGCTTGGGCCAGTTCCATGGCCTGACGCGCCTTGTTGGTTTGCAAGGGGCCGATCAGATGCAGGGCGATCCCGTCATAGATTTCACGAAAGGCGGGCCACTTTCCTGCGGCTTCCTGTACCTTGTTCTCGCCAAAGATTCGGTGCCCTTGGTCAAGAATCGCGGCGACACGCTCGTTTGGCTGGACTTTGGACACCGCAATCAGGCTCACATCACTCTGCGGGCGGTTTGCGGCATCACATGCGGCGGTCACACGGGCCTGAATTTCGGCAAGTGGCATCTAAGGCTCCGGTAAATAAGGATCACGCTAGGTTTCGGCCTGAAATACACCAATTTCAACAGGAGGTGACAGGTCAAAAAATTGTGTGTCCTTGATGCATCATTTCTACCAAACAGCCCCTTTATTGCCCCAATTCGCTTGAGTGTCCGCGTCGTTGGGCGCAATTACACCGCAATGCTAGGAAAACTGGCATTCTTGGGAATGCATAACACGAGGGAAAATATCCATGAAAAGCATCCTTCTTACAACAACAGCTATCGTCGCATTTGCTGGCGCCGCTGTTGCTGATGGACACACAGGCGTAGGCTTCTCCGGCTCCGCCACACTTGGTTACAACGACGACGCAATCGGCGACAATGACGGTTTCTATTGGGACGGCAATGTTGCAGTATCCATGTCTGCAGCTTTGGACAACGGTGTGACCGCTAGCGCAGTTTTCGACTTCGATTTCGTTGAAATCAATGACGACGCTGGCTCTACTGACACATTGGGTCAGATCCTTGATGCTGGTGGTTTTGTTCTGTCGCTGGAAACAGAAACCGCTGGCCTGTTCTTTGGTGACACCGAATTCGCTGCTGTAACACAGTGGAAATCTGCTGGTGACATGGAAGCTGACGGCTTCTCCGAAGCTGACGGCGAAGTTGTTCTGCGCGGCGACGTGATGGTTGCTGGTGTTGACGCATCCGTTTCCTATGCGCTTGCAAACAATGCTGGCTTCCAAGTTGGTGACGACACAGACGAAGATTTCGCACAGTTGTCACTCGGTGCTTCCGGCGATCTGGGCATGTTCAGCTTCGCTATTGCTTACCAGGAAGAGAACGAGTTCCCTGGCTACTTCGACGCTGATGGCGCGGGTCAAGGCGACAACGGCGATTTCAACGACAACGAAATCTTCGGTATTTCGGCTGGCACAAGCTTCTCCGGCGCAGACATCACGCTTGCTTATGCGTCTGACCAGACTGCTGACGAAAGCTCGATCGGTGTGCAGGTTGCATATCCATTCGGCCCAGTCACAGCAACAGTGTACTACGTAGCTGAAGACGATGGTAGCGACGAAGACAACTACGGTGCAACCGTTGCTTACTCTGACGGCCCAATCGCTGTTACTCTGGACTACGATTACGACCAGGGCACAAACAAAGTTGGCCTCGACGGTTCGTACGACACAGGTCTTGGCCTGACCATTCTGGCCGGCATGTTCGACCAGTCTGACAGTGCAACTGCAACAGACGACGGTACAGACTACTACGTTGCTGGTGTTTATGACCTCGGCGGCGGCGCAGAACTGCTGGTTTCCTATGCTGACGCAGAGACAGGCGATGCAATCGGTGACGACGAAGTTGGTGGTCCAGACTACCAAGTTGGTACAACTGTAGCTGTTTCCTTCTCCTTCTAAGCGAAGCAGAACGATCCAAATTGCGAGAGCGGCCCCTTGGGGTCGCTCTTTGCTTTTGTGCGATGCGCTTTGCGCATAGTCCCTTGTGACCTGCCCCCCCCTTCGTTACATATTTCGCCAAAGTGGTTCACCCGTTGCAGGGCCCATTAAAGGGGACATGATTTGACTTTGATTTCGACAGTGTGGCGCAAGGCGCTTTTGGTTCTGGCGCTTGGTGCTTTGGTCGCCTGTGGCAGCGGCACCGCCCCCACCCCGCGCGGTGCGGAAAACGTGGCGGTGAACCGCTATCTCTGGGCGGCGTCCCTTGATGTGCTCAGCTTTCTGCCTGTGGAATCGGCTGATCCCTTCACAGGCGTCATCACAACCGGTTTCGGCACGCCCCCCGGCGGCAGCCGCGCCTATCGCGCAACCGTGCAGGTCAGCGACCCCGCTATGGATGCCCGCTCGCTTAGCGTCAACCTTTTGACCACAAGCGGACCCGTTGCCACCGAAACCCAGCGCGCTGTCGAAAACGCGATCCTTGATCGCGCCCGCCAGTTGCGGATTGCTGATGGCGCCCTATAGCCATCGGCTCCTTGCCACATTATGAATACCGCCGGGCCCACCGCCCGGCGTTTCGCTTTTTGGAAAGACCCTGACTTATGACCACCTACACCCCCGCCGCGACCGAGGCGAAATGGCAGGCCGCATGGGCCAGCGCCGAAACCTTCAAGGCCGCGCGGAGCGCCGACAAGCCCAAGTACTATGTGCTGGAAATGTTCCCCTATCCGTCAGGTCGCATCCACATGGGCCATGTGCGCAACTACACGATGGGCGACGTGATCGCGCGCTACAAGCTGGCGACAGGGCATAACATCCTGCACCCGATGGGCTGGGATGCCTTCGGGATGCCTGCGGAAAACGCCGCAATGGCCTCGGGCGGCCACCCCAAGGACTGGACGTACCAGAACATCGCCGACATGCGCGCGCAGATGAAACCGCTGGGGCTGTCGATCGACTGGAGCCGCGAATTCGCGACCTGTGATCCCGAATACTATGGCCAGCAACAGGCGCTGTTCATCGACTTTCTGTCCAAGGGCCTGATCTACCGCAAGAAGGCCGTGGTAAACTGGGACCCCGTCGATATGACCGTGCTGGCCAATGAACAGGTGATCGACGGCAAAGGCTGGCGCTCTGGCGCCGAGGTCGAGCGCCGCGAACTGGTGCAGTGGTTCTTCAAGATTTCCGACTATTCCGAGGAGTTGCTGGACGCGCTGGATACGCTGGACAACTGGCCCGCCAAGGTCAAGCTGATGCAGGCCAACTGGATCGGCAAATCCAAAGGACTGAGCTTTGCTTTCGGCCTCAAAGGCGCGCCTGCGGGTTTCGACAGCCTGCCGGTCTATACCACGCGCGCCGACACGATGCGCGGCCCGACCTTCGCCGCCATTTCGGCAGACCACCCGCTGGCCAAAGCGCTGGCAACGGAAAACCCCGCCATCGCTGCCTTCTGCGCCGCCTGCCGCAAGGGTGGCACGACCGCCGAAGCCATCGAAAAGGCCGAAAAGCTGGGTTTCGACACGGGAATCAAGGCGCTGCATCCTGCGGACCCGACATGGGAGCTTCCGCTGTTCATCGCCAATTTCGTGTTGATGGACTATGGGACCGGCGCAATCATCGGCTGCCCGGCCCACGACCAGCGCGACCTTGATTTTGCCCGCAAATACGGCCTGCCCGTGATCGACGTCTTCAAGCCGCTTAGCAGTGACGACAGTGTCAGCACGCAGGCCTTCGTCCCGTCCAAGACCGACAAGGTGCGCTATGTGCAATGGTACGGCAATCCCGACACGGAAATCACCTGCCAAGAGGCGATGGACAGTACGCTGAAACTGTTCGAGGACAACGGATGGGGACAAGCCCAGACCCAGTTCCGCCTGCGCGACTGGGGCCTGTCGCGCCAGCGCTATTGGGGCTGCCCGATCCCCATCGTGCATTGCGGCGATTGCGGCGCTGTGCCCGGAAAGAAAGAAAACCTGCCCATCGAGCTGCCCTATGACGTCACCTTCGACGTGCCGGGCAACCCCTTGGACCGCCACCCCACATGGCGCAACTGCGCCTGCCCTGCCTGTGGCAAGCCCGCCCTGCGCGAAACCGACACGATGGACACATTCGTGGATTCCTCGTGGTATTTCGCCCGCTTCACCGCACCCCATGCGCCGACGCCCACCAACATGGACGACGCCGCCTACTGGATGAACGTGGACCAGTATATCGGCGGGATCGAACACGCGATCCTGCACCTGCTCTACAGCCGCTTTTTCGCCCGCGCGATGC
>CAYGMX010000093.1:0-8673 GCA_964351055.1 uncultured Loktanella sp.
GATTTCACCGTCAAGCGCGATATAGTTCAGGTCGAACTTGGATGCGGCAAGCTCCTTGGGGTCTTCTTCGGTTTCGTCGCGCAGGGCTGCGATATCGGCGTGGCGGTAGATCGCGTTGCCGTCAAAAGACACTTTGGCGTCCAGCACCTTGAGATCGCCCTTGTCGGTCACGATCAGCGGATTGATTTCCAGCATCTCCATGTCTTTTTCGACGAAGGCTTTGTAAAGCTGGCCCATCAGGGTCACGCATTGCTTGACCTGATTGCCGGTCAGCCCCAGCGCAAAAGCGACGCGGCGCCCGTGGAACGCCTGATAGCCGGTGGCCGGATCAACAGTGAAGTTGAGGATCTTTTCGGGCGTGTTGGCTGCGACTTCTTCGATGTCCATGCCGCCTTCTGTCGAGCAGACAAAACCGATCCGGCTGGACTGGCGGTCAACCAGCAGCGCAAGGTACATTTCCGTTTCGATGCCGGAACCGTCTTCGATATAGATGCGATTGACGACTTTGCCGACCGGCCCTGTCTGGTGCGTCACCAAGGTGCGGCCCAGCATTTTCTTGGCTTCCTGTGCGGCCTCTTCGACCGAGCGGGCAAGGCGTACACCACCTGCATCGCCTGCATCCGCCTCTTTGAATTTACCTTTACCACGGCCACCTGCGTGAATCTGCGCCTTGACGACCCACAATGGCCCGTCCAGTTCGCCTGCCGCCGTTTTTGCATTTTCAGCGCGTGTCACAGGGCGCCCGTCCGAAACAGGGGCGCCATAGCTGCGCAAAAGTGCTTTGGCCTGATATTCGTGAATGTTCATAAGACAATTCCAGTTTTGGCTTCATTTGACCGCCTTAGAACACAGAAAAACGGGCAGTTCTAAGGGAAAAATGCCAAATCCGGATAAAATCGAACATTTGTGATCACAGAAATTTTTTGTGTGATCACAAATCGGCGTTCCCTTGAATTAAATCAAGTTTATTCTCTTTTTTAAGATTCGGCCGCGTGGTAGCACAAGGCCTATGGCAGAGCGTGTTTCAAGTTGGGCCGTGGTGGCAACGGTTGATGAACCTCCGGCATTGGTTCAGGCCTTCGTTGCGTGGCATCTTGCCTTGGGGGCTGCGCAGGTATTCATTTATCTTGATCGCCCCGATGATCCGGTCTTGGCAATGCTGGCCCATCTGCCCAAAGTTACCGTCGTGCCTTGTGATATGGCGCATTGGCTGCGGGTTGGCAAAAGCCGCCCGCGCCGCCATCAGGTCAGGCAGGTGCGCAATGCGCGTGATGCCTATGCCCGCAGCCAAGCCGGTTGGCTTTTGCATTGCGATGCGGACGAATTTGTCTGGGCGGGTCGTCCGGTTGCCGAAGTGCTGTCGCGCTGTGCGTTAGAGGCCGATTGCCTGATCCTTCCCGTGGCCGAGCGCATGCATGTTTCCGATGTGCCGGCACAAAGCGTGTTTGAGGGCGTTTTCCGGCGCCCGTTTCTTGACCCCCATAAAATGGGCCTGCGCGTTTTCGGCCCTGATTATGACCTCACCTATCGCGGGCTGACCGGTCACGCGCTGGGCAAAGCCTTTGTGCGCAAGGCGCGGTCCTTGCAGATGTCGATCCACCGCCCGCGCGCGATCCATGACGATCAGGACGTGCGGTTTGAGCGGGCCCCGCCTGAAAAGCTGGAACTCTTGCATCTTGAGGGGCTGACGCCGACCTATTGGGCCTACAAGCTCGCGCGCATGGCCCATGCACTGGCCAAGCGTGACGGCATGCCACCTTCGCCGCATCGGGGCCGTCAGGCCGATGCGCTGATGGCGGCACCCGAACAGGCAACAGACCTCTATGCGCGGTTGAAAATTGCAGATGCGTCCACGCAAGCCTTGCTGGAGCGTCATGGTCTTTTGGCCGCGCCGGACTTTGATCCGCGCGCGGCGCTTGAGCTGGCTTTTCCCGATCAACCCGTCGATCTGCGCCCCTGTGCGGTTGATCAATGGGTCCATCGGGAAAAAGGTGCGATCCTCGGGTTCTTGCTCTCTGGCTAGTTCAGGGTGAATGCAAAGAGGGCAAAGTTGCCGCCTGTCACACGGCTGAATTCATCCAGCGCATCGGCGTCCACCAAAGGACCGGCTTGCATATAGGGGGCCAGACTGGTTCCCGCGATCACGCCGACGACATCCAAGGCCGTCGGGTTTTCCAACCATGCATTGATGTTGACGCCCACAGCGTCACCTGCACGCCAGTGCGGGATCAGCAAATCACCTTCGATCACGCGTGACGCGTCTTGCAGGACGGCCTGCCATGCGGTGTCGATGCCTTGCGGGAAAAGCAGCCCCAGCGCGCTTTGTTGTCCGGCGTTGGGGATGAATTCGCGCGTGTTGTCTGTTTCTGCGCGGACGCGATCCCAGAAGACAAGGTTGTGGGAAATCACGGCGCGGAAATCTTCAAGCGCGGCGCGGGTATGTGTCGGGTCAGGGTCCTGTTCCAGCACGGCCAGCACAATGGTGATCAGATCAGCAATGGTTTCGTCCGCGTCCGAAATGAACAGTGTCGGGGCTGGCCCGTCACGCAAGGCGATAATTGTGGCGGCATGCGCTTGGACTGTGCCGATCACCTCGGAGGGGTCGAAGGCCATAACCATCTCTGCGGTGCCGGAAAAAACATGGGTGTAGGCTTGCAACCACGCCACATCGGCGGTGTCGAAAGTGATTGTCGGGGCGCCTCCGGCGGCTTGGATGCCGGCCAGCGTGTCGGCGACCTGCCATCCACTGACAAAGAGGGGAACCATAATAGGCAACAGGTCTTCACCGTCGTCGCGCATCCCGTTGGTGTTGATATCGAACCAGATCTGGTTGAGGTCCAGCGTGACCGCGACCGCATCATCGCCGGAGATTGGCGCCAGAGTGTCCTGTGCGCGGTCCATACCTTCCCCGATTTGTACAAAGAGATCGTGAATGACGTTTGGGGTAAACGGGTCCGGATCGGGGTTGGCGTTCAATTCTGTGCTCAGGCCCGGGATGCCGAGGTTCAGGTCGTTGATGCCGACGCGATAGCGTTCCTGAAACGTGGCTTCGATTGCCTGCAGGAAGAGTGCGCCGCCCAAAGCAAAGCGGTCGGACGGTGTAGGATCGGCCAGAGAAGACAGCGCATTCACTGTGCCCGAGATGCCCAGTTCGCCGAATTGGGTGCTATAGTCTTGCGCCATCGCGCCTTGTGTTGACAGGGCAAGGCCGGACGCGGTGATGATGGGTACAAAGCGGAAGGACATGGTGTGGCTCCTATTGAATCATGTTCATGAACATAGTTCATCTACTGGCATTTGAAAAGAGGGTAACAAGAAAAATTGCACCAAAAGCAAAACGGGCGCCCTTTGCAGGACGCCCGACAGGAAATTCATTGTGCCAAAGTTCTAGACAAGGCTGCTGTCGATCCCCTTGCAAGCCTCGACCAGACCTTTGACAGCGTCGACAGACTTGTCGAACATTGCCTGTTCGTCCTTGTTCATCTTGATCTCGACCACGCGTTCGATGCCGCCTGCGCCGATGATCGTCGGCACGCCCACATAGAACCCGTTCAATCCGTACGCGCCGTCAACATGGGCCGCACAGGGCAGCAGGCGCTTTTGGTCTTTCAGATAGGCCTCGGCCATTTCGATGGCGGAAGTGGCGGGCGCATAGAAAGCGGAACCGGTTTTCAGCAGCCCGACGATCTCCGCGCCGCCGTCGCGGGTGCGCTGGACGATGGCATCCAGTTTATCCTGCGTGGTCCAGCCCATCTCGACCAGATCGGGCAAGGGGATACCCGCAACTGTGGAATAGCGGGTCAGCGGTACCATCGTGTCGCCGTGCCCGCCCAGAACAAAAGCGGTCACATCGCGCATCGAAACTTGGAATTCTTCGGCAAGGAAATGGCGGAACCGCGCGCTGTCCAGCACACCGGCCATGCCGCAGACTTTCTCGGTGGGCAGGCCGGAAAATTCGCGCAGTGCCCAGACCATCGCATCCAGCGGGTTGGTGATGCAGATGACAAATGCATTCGGCGCATGGGCGGCAATACCTTCGCCTACGGATTTCATGACCTTGAGGTTGATGCCCAAGAGGTCGTCACGGCTCATGCCCGGCTTGCGGGCAACACCTGCTGTCACGATGCACACATCTGCACCGGCAATATCGGCATAATCGTTGGTGCCCTTAAAGCTGCCATCGAATTTCGCGGCAGGCCCTGATTCTGCGATATCAAGCGCCTTGCCTTGGGGGATGCCTTCCGCGATGTCGAAAAGCACAACATCGCCAAGCTCTTTGACAGCTGCGAGGTGTGCCAGCGTGCCGCCGATTTGTCCGGCGCCGATAAGGGCAATCTTGGGTCTAGCCATGGAAACAGGTCCTTTGGTGGTGTGGATTTGGCGCTTTGGGTAAGGCTTTGTGGCGGCGCACGCAAGTGTGCTGCGACGCGGCATCACAAGAGCCGATATGGTCAACATCCGTCGAACCCGCTAACGAAGGGTGAATGCAATACAAAACGGACCCCCCAAGTGATTGAGTTTGGCTGGCAATTCTTTGCAGTCGGTATTCCGGCGATCATTTTCGGTGGCATATCCAAAGGCGGATTCGGATCCGGTGCCGCATTTGTGGCGGGTGCGATTCTGGCGCTTGTTGTGCCGCCCGGGGCTGCGTTGGGGATCATCCTGCCGCTTTTCATGCTGGTCGATGCGGCAACACTGAAACCCTATTGGGGCAAGTGGCACTGGCCCTCGGCCAAGGGTCTGATGATCGGGGCTGTGCCCGGCTGTATCCTTGCTGCATGGCTTTACACGATTGTGGATGCGGATTTCTTTCGTTTGCTGATCGGAATCATCTGTCTGGCTTTCGTGGCCTTTCAGGCCAGCCGCGCGCTAGGCTGGCTCAAGATCCCGCAGATGCCGTTTTCTGCGCCATTCGCTTGGGCGGCGGGGCTGGTCAGCGGTTTCACGAGCTTTGTCAGCCATGCCGGTGGGCCGCCTTCGGCCGTTTTCCTGCTGTCACAGGGGCTGAGCAAGACAGCGTATCAGGCCACCACCGTCGTCGTGTTCTGGGCCGTCAACTGGATGAAGGCGGTGCCTTACGCCTTTCTGGGGATTCTCAGCTGGGACACGCTGACAGGCAGTCTGCTGCTGGCACCCTTTGCCCTGTTGGGCGCTTGGATCGGGGTCAAGGCGCACCAGTGGGTGCCGGAACGTCTGTTTTTCGGACTAACCTATGTCTTGCTGGTGTTGACAGGCATCCGCCTGATCTGGATCGCGGTCGCCTGAAGCGGGCCGCCGTCATTGGCGGCCGCGCAACTTAGCTTTGCGTGTCGAACTGGGCCAGCGGTTCGTTGACAAATTGATAGGCCTGACCCGCCGCGACAAGGCAGGTCGGCCCGCCTGGTCGGGTCACCGTGATGGTCCACGAACCGGTGTCCGGTGCCGCAAAAACCTCGACCACCGCGTTATCATCAGCCAGCCCGATAGACTGGCGGCTTTCGCCGTACCGTTCCGCCAGACGCTGGACCACTTGTGCATGATCCGCGCAATTGCCGGTTTGGGCCTGTGCCTGCTGGGCTGCCAGCATCATCGCTCCGATCCCGAAGGACATCAGAAAGAAAATCTGTCTCATTTCATTCCCCTTATTGACAGGGTTGCCGAAGCGGAATGCTGCGGCTGGCCCTGCAAGTGGATCAAAGTGTCAGCCGAACTTGCGCCAAAATGGTTAACACACCGTAACGCACCATTTGCGCTGCGTTGCGGCAGATGAGGGTTGAATGCCTAGCGAAACTCTGGCGTTCTGCACGCAATAATATTGCGAGGAAGATTCGATGGATGACCGCCCCTACCGCTCTGCCCTCTATATTCCGGGATCAAAGGACAGGGCCTTGGACAAGGCACGCAGTTTGCCGGTTGATGTGATTCTGTTCGATCTTGAAGATGCGGTTACGCCAGACGCAAAAGTTGCCGCGCGAGATACGCTTTATGCCGCCTTGGCAGATGGCGGCTATGGCAGCCGCTTGCGGATCGTGCGGATCAACGCGCTTGATACCGCATGGGGTGCCGCCGATGCTGCGGCGGTTGCGGCGATGGAGTGCGATGCGATTCTCTTGCCAAAGGTCAGCAGCACCGCCGATGTGGATGCCTTGGCCGCTTTGGTGCCCGACCTGCCGATCTGGGCCATGATGGAAACGCCACAGGGGATATTGAATGCCGCCAGCATCGCAGCCCATCCGCAGATTGCGGGGTTTGTGCTGGGCACCAACGATCTGGCCAAGGACCTGAATGCGCGTGGACGTCCGGCATTGCAGATGGCATTGCAGATGTGCCTTTTGGCGGCAAAAGCTGCCGGAATTGTTGCGCTGGACGGTGTTTATAATGCTTTCAAGGATGAAGATGGCCTGCGTGCCGAATGTGCCGAGGGCCGCAACATGGGTTTTGATGGCAAGACCCTGATCCATCCCGCACAAGTGGCGATTGCCAATGCCGCCTTTGGCCCGTCCGAGGAGCAGATTGAACTTGCCCGCCGCCAGATTGCGGCCTTCGAGGCCGCAGAGGCCGAAGGGCAGGGGGTTGCCGTGGTTGATGGCCGCATCGTTGAGAACTTGCATATCGTTACCGCACGCGCGACCTTGGCCAAAGCAGAGGCAATTGCCGCATTGGAGAACGCATGACATTTTTGATTTTGGGCCTTGTCCTTTGGTCCGGCCTGCATTTCTGGAAGCGCCTTGCCCCCGCCAGCCGCGCGGCGATGGGAGACAAGGGCAAAGGTATCGTCGCTGTCGGGGTAATCGCATCGGTGGTGTCAATGGTCGTCGGATACCGGATGGCCGATACAACAGTCTATTGGGGCCGTTCTGCCGCGATGACAGGCATCAACAACCTTTTGATGTTCCTGGCGTTCTACCTTTATGCCGCCAGCGGGTCCAAAGCGCGCATCACCCACTATATCCGCCACCCGCAACTGACTGCTGTCATCGTCTGGTCTGTCGCCCACTTGCTGGTGAACGGCGATACGGCGTCTTTCGTGCTGTTCGGCGGGCTTCTGGTTTGGGCGTCATCCTCGATTTCCCTGATCAATCGCGCCGAGCCTGACTGGACGCCAGCCCATGCCGTGCCGATCAAGAAGGAAATCACAGCCGTTGTCGCCGCCGTTGTGGTTTATGCCGTGGTTGCGGGCATCCATGCATGGCTTGGCTATAATCCGTTCGGATAGACCCATGAAAATTTACAGATTGCTGACCGAAGACGATACATCGGCCTTTTGCCATAAGGTATCTGACGCCTTGTCCAAAGGCTGGGAGCTCTATGGGAACCCCACCTATGCCTATGACCACGCCAATGGGGTGATGCGTTGCGGACAGGCGGTGACCAAGGAAATCGACAAGCCCTATTCACCGGACATGAAGCTGGGTCAGCAATGAGCAAGACGACTGCGGGCCGGTTCTTTGACGATTATGCCGTCGGCGATGTGATTACCCATGCCGTGCCACGCACGCTTTCTGGGGGCGAGCGCGCAGTTTACCATGCGCTGTATCCGGCGCGGGGGGCTTTGTATTCCTCGGACGAATTCGCGCGGTCTTGTGGTCTGCCGCAATCCCCGCTGGATGATCTGGCTGTCTTTCACACTGTCTTTGGCAAGACAGTGCCGGATATATCGCTGAACGCGGTGGCCAATCTGGGCTATGCAGAGGGGCGCTGGTTGCAGCCGGTCTATGCGGGCGATACGATCACGTCGCAGTCCGAAGTGATCGGGGTCAAGCAGAACTCCAACGGGAAGTCCGGTGTGGTCTGGGTGCGCACCACAGGGCGCAATCAGCGCGGTCAGGATGTGCTTAGCTATGTCCGCTGGGTAATGGTCGCCAAACGCGGGGACGCGGCGGCGCCCGCGCCTTTGGTCCCTGCGCTGGCCAAGGCGGTTGCCGCATGGGATCTTGTGATCCCGGAAGGCCTGACGTTCGCGGCCTACGATTTTGGCGCTGCGGGCGAACCGCACCGTCTTGGTGATTATACCGTTGGCGAAGTGATCGACCATGTTGACGCGATCACGATCGAAGAAGCCGAACATATGCTAGCGACGCGACTGTGGCAGAACACAGCCAAGGTCCATTTTGATGCCACAAACCGCGCCGATGGCAAGCGCCTGATCTATGGCGGGCATGTGATCTCGCTGGCGCGCGCCTTGTCGTTCAACGGCTTGGCAAACGCGCAAATGATCGTGGCGCTGAATGGCGGGGCCCATGCGAACCCGTGCTTCGCCGGCGATACCCTGCGTGCATGGAGCGAGGTGCTGGATGTGGCCCAGACCGATGCCCCCGGTGTCGGCGCGATCCGGCTGCGGTTGGTGGCGACAAAGGGGCAGGCGGGTGTCTTGCGCGGGAAAGACGGAAAATACGACCCTGACGTCCTGCTTGATCTGGAGTCCTGGGCTTTGATGCCCGTTTGACAGCCGGTTCGGCGATGCCAAGGCCTCCGGCGGGGATATTTTTAGCCAAAAGAAGGCATAGGCTGAATTCTGTGATCACACGTCGAAAAAATGTGATCACAAAGCTAGAATTCTTGCCTTGAGTGACAAAATCACGCGGAAAAACACGGGTCTGTCGCGTGACTCTTGTGTTGGAATGATGCAAAAGTCGCATCAAGGTGTTGTCTTGCCGGACGACACGAGCCAACGAAGGGAGCCGATATGGCCGA
>CAYGMX010000094.1:0-8629 GCA_964351055.1 uncultured Loktanella sp.
AGGGGGATCTTCAGATGCTTTTTTGGAAGCGGCTCTTGGGTTCTTTACCGTGTTTTCGGTGCCTCCCTGCTTGGCGTTTCCTTGTCCTAGTGTTGCTTGCTTTGTTCTTGATAGAGCCACAGCGACTGTCGGCCCAAGACTTTCAAACCCTCCCTGAAATTACCGGAACCGGGCGTCATTCCCTATCTGACGAAGGATTGGGTTGGTTGTCGGTGACCGAGCCCGGTATCTACCGCCTGTCGATCAGCGGCCCCGGCATTTTGTCGCTGGCGCGCTTTCGCACGGTGGATGGGCGCAGTTCCAACGGAAGTGAGCGGCTTGACCCGCTTCTGCGTGCGGGTGGGGCATTCGAGGTCGGGGCGCTGCCATCCGTTATCCTTGAACCGGCTCAGACCTACCTTGTGCAAGTCGGGGCTGCGGCACCCCGGTCACTCGTGATCGAGAAAATAGCAGATCTGGAGCGCGATAACGCCAGACTTGCCAGTGATGCAGGAACGCTCGCACTTCTGGCCGGACAGACCTATCTGCTGGCGCTTGATGCTGATGCCCGTCTTGATCTGACGGCTGGCCCCGATCCGGTAAAGGTCACGGTCACAACAGCCCCAGAGATGAAAGCGCAGGCGCGGATTGGCAACCAGACCATCGGGCAGGGTGGCCTGTTTCCCTTGGTACCCGTCCAAGGTGACGTTCTCTCTGTCAGCGGTGCGGGCGATGACGCAGACCCGGTCCCGCTTCTGATGCTGGCCGTGTCTGCCGCACCGGATGGGCTGGATGACGTGGAACCCGGCCCGAATGATCTTGGTGCGGTCGCCGGTGCAGAACTGTTTCTGCGCGGCGTCCTGCATCTGCCGCAGGATCGCGACATCTACAGTTTTGAACTGCCGCAGGACGGCAGCTTTGATCTGGACGTGCTGCACGGTTCGGTGGATGAATTGTTGATCCGCCTTGAGGCGACCGACCACCAGCCCATCGCAGAGCTTTTTCGGATGACAACCGAAACCGGGCGTGCGCGGCGGGCCGGTCTTGGCCTTTCGGCGGGGTCTTATCAGTTGATCGTGGAAGGAGCGCCAGCGGCACCGCTGATCTACGATGTCTTCATGCGTCCTTCGGGGCAGACCGACCCGCTGTCCGAGGGGGAGCCTGACGACCAGCCAGACTTTGCACGGGTCATTGCACCGGGGCAAACATTGCTGGGCCACCTGACCGCCGCTGATCCGGATCATCTCCGCTTTCAGGTTGACCAAGCGGACCATCTTTGGACATTGCGTGCGGTGCAGGGGGTCACCGATCTTGCATTGGCCATGGCCGACGGACGCAGGATTGGCGAATGGAAGGCAATCGATGGGGCGGTTGTGCTGCCGTTGGCCCTGCCGCCCGGGCACTACGTGGCAAGACTGCGGGGATATGATCGCTATGCCGTGCGGCTGACTGATGACGGTCCGCTGCCGGATGATTTCGAACGCGAACCGAACGAGACAGAAGACAGTTACCAGAGAATGGCCATTGGTGACACGCTGTCCGGCGCGTTCTTTGCGGGCGGGGATCTTGACGTGGTTGAGGTGATTACCGCTGCATCGACCCCTCTGCGGATCACGCTTCAAGGACCTGACGATGGAGCGATGCAGGCAGATATCCTGTTCAGTGACGGCCACCGCCTACGCGCTGAACTGGTCGCAGGCCAGTCGGCGGTGATCTATGAGGTGACCTTTCCTGTCGGGCGCCACCTGATCGCATTGAAACCAAGGGGAGAACGCATATCCGGACGCTGGCAACTGTCACTGGACAGAACCGAAACGCCAGAATCCGGCGAGCCGCAATCGACTGTCGCGCTCCCTGATGATGGAGTGATCACCGGCCGGATCGGTGGATTTGACGCTGCAGACGACATCTTTGTGCGGTTGCCGCAAGCGCCGGTTGATGCCTTGTTTTCCTGTGAGGGTGCATTGCAGAGTTTTGCCCTGCGCAGCTACGGTGATGATAAACCGCTGCTGCGGGCCGATGCGGGGCAGATTGGCATCCTGCTCCATGACGCTGCCTTGGGTGGAGCGGTCAGGCTCGTAACAGAGGCCGCGCAATCTGTTGGCCCATATCAGTGCAGCTTGTTCTTTGCGCCGGTACTTCGTGCATTCACGCAGGTTGCCCACGTGGAAGACCTCGATGATGGCGCGCCCAGCCTTCTAGCCCAAGACGCTTCAGTTGCAGGTCGTTTCGAAGAGGGCGACCGTAGGGACCTTGTCACGCTTGATATCCAATCTGGAGACCGTTCGGCGCTTCACTGTCGTGATGGTGCGGGTCAGGCGATGGACCGGCAACGGCTCAGGTCAGCGGGCAGCCGCGCGCTTGACGCCGCACTGCGCCTGCCACCCACACAAGACGGGATGTTCATCGTTGTGGGCCTGCCGGATGATGAACCCGTCTTGGAAATCCGTCCAGACCCGCAAGCACCCGTGTGGACCTGCGACCTTTACGGTCCAAACAGCTTTCGCAGCCTCGCAGAGATGGGGCCGGTCGCTGAGTTCACGGCGCTGCGGGATCGGGGCCGCATGTCGGCAGAAGAACAGGCGGCTTATGATCCTCAAGATGCATTGGCGGTCCTCGCAGGCGGCCGTCCGGACTGGCTGACTGCAACACAAACCACTGACGATCTGGACATCGCGATCTCTGTTGCCGCTCTAGAGGTCCCATTTCGCGCCTATTCGCGTCTTGGACAGTCCGCGACCGTTACGGCGACATTGCGTAACGGTGCAAACCCGCAAGAAGTGCGGTTTTCAGCAACGGCACTTGCAGATGGCTGGCGGGTCACAGTGCCAGAGGGCCTGATGACCTTGGGTCCCGGAGAAGTGGTCGATGTACCTGTTTCCATCGAGATTCCGCCCTTTCAAAGTGCGGTTTTGCAACCTTCCCTTCAGTTCTTGGCCGCAGCAAATGGCGCGCGCCGCTCGCTGACGGTGCCGGTCCTTTTTGACCCGTTGGCGAGCGAGCGTAGCCCCGCGCGGCATTGGGCCATGCCATCCGACCTGAGGGGGGGATTGGACCCGCTCCAGTACCGGTTCGGCGCACGCATCATTGCCGAAGACGAGGCGCCGCTAGACGACAGACGCGCACAAACCCTTGCCCCTCTCCACGATGGCTGGGCACCGCATAGCGGGCAACTGGTTTCATGGCGCAGTCGCACTCTCGATTTCAAGCTGGCCGAACCTGTCCCAATTGTCGCGCTGCGATTGCATTTGCGGACAGCGGCCAGCCGCGCAAGTTGGCCAGACAGGGTTACGGTGCTGTTGTCCGAAGACGGCGTGACTTGGCGACCCGCCTTTGATGTTCGGCCAACAGCCTCTGACCTGCCCCAGGTCTTTCGGCTGGCACAGCCGATGGAGGCCGCGTTTGCGCGTGTGGTGCGGCATGGCTGCCGCAACGACCGCGCCTGTGCGACCACAGCACTTGCCGATATCGGCCTTGTTGCCGCGCAAGACTGGCGCCCGTCTGTTCCAATCAACATCGCGGATATGGACTTTGGCGGACATGTTGTTCTTGGCCGTGATCTGGGGGGAACAGACAGCCGCGATCTTGTGTTCGGCGGCCCTTGGAATAGCAATCTGTTGCGCAGTACCGGCCCTGCGACACTTGCGCAGGCCTCGGAACGTTCCGGCAATCAATCGGAGGCTGTGATAGCGTTTGAGCATACGCGCGCGGCCAAGATCGCCGCGATCAAGTGGGTTGGCCATCCCGAAGATACAGCCCTCAGCGCGCGCGTTTCTGTTGATATCAGCCTGACAGGCCCCGCAGGGCCATGGCGGCGCATTGACAGGCTGCCGGCACCTGCGCAGCCCGGAGCGACGGGGACGCTCACCCTTGCCCCCGCGCAGTGGGCACGTGCCGTCCGCCTGACCTTTGACCGCAGTGAGACTGCACGCGTTGCCATTCCTGACCGGATCATTATCGAAGAGGATCAGACCGCGCCACCGGTCAACGGGCTTTGGGAAGATGACCGTGCCGATGCCGGATACGAGGACACCATTGCGCCACCACCGGCCGAAGTGCCGCAACCAAGTGGCGGCGCAACAGCGCAGGCGGCTGTCCCGCTGGCAACCGGTGAAATGGTACATTCATCGGTCCAGCTTGAGCGTAACAGCGACTGGTGGAAAATCAGCGTCCCCAACGGGGTGCCGCAGGCGCTCGACCTGTCTTTTGCGGGCATGATCACGCCTGATGTCGCCGTGCGCATGACCAACGCCGCAGGTGCAGTGATCGCACTCACCCCGGGACAGACGGCAGAGGGCGACTACGCGCTCTCGGCGGTTGTCACGCCGGGCGACTACAGGCTTGAGGTGTTCGAGCCACCGCGTTCAATCGCGATCCTGTGGGACACATCGGGTTCGGTCGCCA
The DNA here is from genome assembly GCA_964351055.1 of uncultured Loktanella sp. GTDB lineage: Bacteria > Pseudomonadota > Alphaproteobacteria > Rhodobacterales > Rhodobacteraceae > Yoonia. The sequence continues at coordinate 4,384 of CAYGMX010000094.1, forward strand.
GCTTTATCCCGCGGACGCTGGCGGCAGTCCGTGTCTGGTCGCAATCACTGGTGCCAGGCCGGGATCGATTACAGCTTTTGCCGTTTGGACTGACGGAAATGCTGTTGGACAACTGGGCGGAGACCCCCCAAGAGGTCTTTCCTACGCTGATGGAATTGCCGGCAACAAGCAGTTCGGATGCAGAGGCTGCACTGGCGGTTGCGGCTGCTGATCTGGCCGACGCGCTTGGTCAACGGGGCATCGTTGTCTTCACCGATGCAGAAACGGGGCCTTCGCAAGGGCTTTGGAAACAAATGCTTGCGGCCAGACCGCGTGTTGTCGTGCTGTCATTGGATACGTCAGACCGCACAGGCGAGACGATCATGAAGGACTGGGTTTCGGTCAATGACGGCTACTTCCTGCGCGTGGTTGGGCAGGCAGGTCTATCGGATGGGATGGATCTTGCGGCAGCCCTCTTTCGTGCGCCCAAAGGATATCGGATGACCATGGCGCTTGAAGCCCTGCGCGAACCGCAAGGTCGTGGCGCCCTGACGCTGGCCTTGTCGGAAACGGCATCCGCTGATGGTGTCGCGCCAAGCGGGGCGATAGAGGTCATTCTCGATGCTTCTGGCTCTATGCTGCAGCGCTTGCCCGACGGGCAGCGACGGATTGCCGTTGCCCATGATGCACTGGCCAATCTTGTTGAAAATGCGTTGCCCGCCGGAACACCTTTTGCCTTTCGCGCCTTCGGCCTTCAGGAAGACGCGTGCCGGAGCGAGATTTTACTGCCACTGGCCCCGCTTGACCCATCCGTTGCGTCAGCGGCGATCCGCAGCGTGCCTGCGGTCAATCTAGCTCGCACAGCTATCGCGCGTAGCCTCGCCCTAGCCGCCGAGGACCTGTCAGTCGCCGATCCACCTTTGGTCATTGTGCTGGTGACAGATGGCGAGGAAACCTGTGACGGCGATGTCGCCGGTGAAATCGCACGGATCAGCGACAGCGGGATCGACCTGCGGCTGACGATCGTCGGCTTTGCCATTGATAATGCCGAACTGGCCGAAACCTTTGCCGCTTGGGCAGCCCTTGGCGGCGGGCAGTATCTTTCTGCCCAAGATGCCGACGGACTGCGCGACACCATCAGTCAGTCGATCCAGCCACGCTTTGCGCTGGAACGGCTTTACCTTGATGGGCGCACCGAGGCTGCGGGCACCATCGACTTTGGCGCCACGACCGAAATGCCCGCCGGTCGTTATCGGCTGGTGCCACAGCAAACCGCCGTTGGTGACCCCATCGAAATTCTTGTTAATCCCGATCGTGAACGCACAGTGATTTACGACCCTGCAACCGGCCTGCGCCCATCGGAAGGAACATTACCATGAAATGGTTCGGACTCCTGCTTGCCCTGTCCTTGATTGCCCCAGCCAAAGGGGTTTCACAGCCGTTGTCCGCTGACCCGTGGTCGGTGCCGTCCCGCATCGCAGTCGCGCCAGCCAACTTGCCCGAACGCCAAGAACTCGATATCACCCAGCCCCTTGATCTGACTGCGGCTGTGTTGTCGGCTGCTGCCCGTTTCGATGCCGTCAACAGGATGGAGCCCAATCTGGAACAGCTTGTTCTGGATCTGCTGCTTGATCCGCGCGCGGCCTTCGCGCATATCCGCGATACCGTTGCAAACCAGCCTTACGATGGTCATCTGCGTGATGCAAAAGCTGTGCTGATCGCAGGCACCGCCAACCCCAATGACAAGGCGGCAGCGCTGGCCGAGATCCTTGCGAGGATGGGCTATGACACACGGCTGGTGAGTGCCGGAACTGCCGTGACGACACCCCTTTCGATGTGCCGGACCGCACAACCGCATAATCCCGAGGCCTTGAAAGTGGCGGGCTTCGGGCCCGACCTTGTGCAGCGTGTGACTGCAAGGGCCACGGCCAGCTATCTCGCGTTGCATCCGGTTCTTGACCCGCAACCAACCACCGATGCCGCAGGCCCCGCGCATATCTGGCTACAGGTTCGTGATGGCCAGCAATGGGTCGATCTTGATCCTTGGACGGCTGATGCGGAATGGGGCGATGCACCATTTCCTGATGCAACACCCTTGGCGGAACCCGCCACCCCCCATGCAGTTGAGATTCGGGTCTTTGCCGAAACCCTCAAAGATCAGAATTTGCGGCAGCTTGAGGTGCTTTCTGCTGCGTTCGAGATGCCGCTTGCGGCAGAGGACTGGATTACCTTGTCTTTCGGTCCCGCAACCGGCGGGATCGGCGGGATACTGTCCGACACTTTGGGTGGACTGCAGGGGGAGGCTGCCCCGATGCGGGCTGTCCTCAGTGTTAACGGTGACGCGCGCACAGGCCGCGCATTTGCGGCACCCGGCGTGCCTATGGCCGACAGCGGTTTGTTCGCGGAGGGTGTGGAAGAAATAACAACGGCTGTGACGCTGCAGATCGCTGTTCTTGTGCCGGGGCAAGACCCGCAACTGACGGAACGGCGTATCATCGACCTTTTGCCGCCGGCAGTGCGCGCCGCACATGCGGAAGGCGCACCGCTGACAGGAGAAGACCTGATTGTCCCAACGCCCGGAGACAGGTTCCCTGCAGCGATGGAAAGCATGCGGCATATCGTGATTTCGCATGGCGGGCTGTCGCAACGACTGACGGCGGCACGCACCGTCCGCGATCTGCTGACCCTGCCGGAAACCGCGCGGCGTATTGAAGCCGGTCAACCAGATATTGAAGCATTGCTATGGACCACATGGCTACAGGCGCGGCGGGTTGCACTTGCCTCGGAACAATTCGTGCGACTGCGGGGGGCACACGAGGGCAGTTGTGCGGCTGTGATGCAGCCGCAGGTGATGATCTGGGGGCTGTCGAACGATGGCGAAGACCGCGTGCTACAGTGGCTCGACTGGACCGTCGACCGGATCGGTGTCTGGGGTGGTACTCCAACAACCGATGCCGAGATGCGGCTGTGGCATGGCGCGGTACAATCCGCCCTCGAAACCGAAGCGTTGCTGCGCGCGACCAATGCACCCGGCAACCACTTTCCTATGGATCAGGCGCCCATGCAGCCCTTGACAGAAGCGCAGATCACAGCGGCGGCGCCCGATACCACCGCAGATCAGGATGCGGGCTATTTGACGCTTGCAGATGCAGCGACCCCTGATGGCTACTGGTGGCGGGTCGATCCGGTGCATGGACGCGCCGATGCGAGGGCGCGCGTATTCGGCAATACCCGCTACTTCAATCCATGGTCGAACTACGTAAGTGCAAGCAGGGGCGGGATTGTCCATATCAGCGAAGCCGAACTGGTCCGCCTCGAAGCGGATTTGGCGCGATTGGGTCCACAAGGCTTTGCCGATGAAATGGCCCGCCTCGAAGATCTGCGTCAGGCCGAGCGTTCGCGCCAGAAGGGAGGCGGGGGCAATGAGTATGTCATCATCATCAACAATGTCTCTATCCCCATCTCTATCGCAGCGGGCGTTGTCGTTGGCACAATCGTTATCGGTGGGCTGTCAATTGCGCTTTACGGCGAATAGATAGCCCTCTTTGCATCGGGTCTGAAAATGTTGGATTTTTGGCTGTCGCATGCAGTGGTCGGGCGCGGGTGCAAAATGCGCCTGTGCAATCATGAACACCCTTTGCGACCAATCGGCAGCCAATGAAACAGCAAACCGCGAGCAGCCCCGCACATAAAGGCTTGGCCTAAGCTGGGTAATGTCCAGCAAACTGGGGGGCTGTCTGGGCCCGCCATCAGGTTGCCGCCATCGCAAGTGCCGCGCGCCTGTCTGCACGTCGCTCCTTGCGCAGGTAGATATGATAATGCACCGGCGCGCCGATCAGCGTCAGAACAGATGCCAAGCCCAAGCGTCCCATGATGGTGACGGCCATCGCGGCAAAGAAACCATCGGCAAGCAGGGGCAAGGGCCAGCCGTTGGCGTCAGGAGGTGCGCCGCCGCAAACCCTCTGCGGCTGCGGTCTGATCGTGAATCGCGCGCTCCTGTTCATTGAATGCAAGGTCTTTGCGGGAAGACTGGAGGCTTCATACGACACGCGCCGCTTTTTGATAAGGCGCAGACAGCTTGCGGTTTCACGTTGCCACAGTGTTTGAAGCCTGTAACGTGAGGTGCTCAGGGATAAGGACCATGCGGTTTATTCCAGTAAGCGAACGCCGGACGTCGCGATTTCGCACGACACCGGAATTCGATCGGGTTTGACGGACCACAGCGAGGTAATTCTATGTCTTCGAAAATCGTTTGGATTCTTCTGCA
>CAYGMX010000095.1:0-8617 GCA_964351055.1 uncultured Loktanella sp.
TGTCACATCCAGCCATTCGCCGCGCAGACGCGCATCAAGGGCGGCATCGGCAAGGCCCGCTTTCTTGGCGGCCAAAGCGCTGTTGATCTCGTCCTTGAGCGCATTGAGCGCGGGGCCTGCTGTCTGGCGTTCCTCGGGGCTCATCTTGCCCAGCTCGCGCATGGCGGCGCTAATCTCGCCCTTTTTGCCCAAGGCCTGCACGCGCAAGTCCTCGATCGCGGCCTCGTCAGCGGCACTGGCAATCAGGGTCAGGTATTTTTGTTTCAGATCGTCCATCGGGCGCCTCTTGCAATCATCCCCGCGGAGTTAGCGAAATGGGCGCATGGTTGCAAGCAGCACCAATAGCCCAGCGGCCCTTTGGCGGGCGGCCAGGTGTTTGGTGGCTGGATCATCATGGCAGTGAAAGATCAAGAGAGGACGGGCCCGCCGCAAACGGTTTCTGAACCCGACACGCGTTTTGGCGCCTGTCGGAGCAATCGCCGGTTCTGCACCCGCAGGGGTGGTCTGTGAACCAGAGCGAAACCTGATCTTGGGTCGTGGCGCGTTATTGGCGCACCACGGGGGGCTGGATATCCGAGAAGAAGCATAGCAGCCCAAGTTTTGCGAAAGAATGAAACGGGCGTGCGGTGGGGCCTGCGAGGCCCGAAGCCGGATGGACTCGCACCGAAAAAACGCAAACAACCGCAAGACACGGAATTGTCACTTGAGCCCATTACACTCATCCCTGCAAACATGCATGAACATAGCTTAGTGGCATCGCCTGTCGTGATCGTTGAAGAGGTGACATGGAAGACTGGAAAACCCCAAAGTCCAGACTGAAGGGTGCCATCAAGAGTGCGGTCCTGAAGGGCCTGTCGGTTTCAGGCCGGTTTGAAGCCCTGGACGCAGCAGATAAAAAGACCGTTCCGTGCGAACCGGTCCAATTCTACGGACACCGTATCGGCGAGGCCGGTGGTATGGGGCTTCACACAGAAACGCGGATCGCTTTTCATCAAAAGCGGCCTGACTACGAGGTCGTCGAAAACCTTGCCTATTCGGAAACAGGCATGGGCTGGTCTGGCGGTCGGCTCGTCGAAAGGTTTAGCGTGACGCCGATCAGACTTGCGGATTTTCGGCATAGGCCGCAACCCAATGCCACAACGATTACAAGCTGTGCTGTCGTGGAATGCGATTGCCTCTATACCTATGGCGACTGGACGCATTGCTGCCTTGGTACCATCCTGTCCGCCGACTTTCCCGATGTTCCGGTTCTGTTGCCCCGCTTTCTTGCGCAAAAGTGCTATGTCCGGCGCGATCTGGAAAAAGCAGGGATCAACTGGATCGCGACCGACGGTTGGACCGACATCAAGCGCGCGTATGTCTTGCGCAAGCCAAACCCGCTCACCTACTGGTCCAAGCGCGAGGTGATAGCCTATCGCAAGGCTTTCGCCGTCAATCCGGTTGCGCCACTGGAAGGGTCAGTCACCTATCTTGGTCGGTTTGAAGTTGAAGGGGAGCTCAGGCACCGCGCCTATCCCAGTGCAGAGGTCGCCGCGTATATCGCCTCTATCGGGGGCAAAGTCGTCAAGCAGGCAGACCTGAACACAGGCACAGCGCCTGCATATGCAGCACAGGCCGATGTCGTGATCGGGGATCACGGGTCAGGGATGCTCAATACCCTTTTCTGGCAGCCCCGCACCATCATCGAACTGGTTGTTGATGACTGGTGGGTCAATAATACCGTTTTCGCAGCGCACGGGATGGGTGTTGAAAACTTTGGTGTTATTCGCGTTGACGGCCTTTCGTCCGTAGCGATTGGGGATCTGATCGCAGAGTGTCTTGACAGCTTTCGATAGCAAAAAGAGCCGATCTGAAAATCAAAAGCCCAGGCACGCCAAACAAAAAAGGCCGCGCAGTCCTTTGCGCGGCCTTCTTGTTGTCTCCACTTCGCCCCGCTTACGCTGGCAGCGCCGCCTTGGCCTGACCGACGACCGCAGCAAAGGCTTCGGGTTCGTTCACGGCCAGATCAGCCAGAACCTTGCGGTCCACTTCGATGCCGGCCAGCATCAGGCCGTTGATGAACTTGGAATAGTTCAGTGTTTCATCAACCGAACGCACACCGGCGTTGATCCGCTGGATCCACAAGGCGCGGAAGTTGCGCTTGCGGTTGTGGCGGTCACGGGTTGCATACTGGTTGGCTTTGTCGACGGCCTGCTTGGCAACCTTGAAGGTCTTGGAGCGTCGATCATTATACTCTTTGGCAGCGGCGAGTACTTTCTTGTGACGACGGTGCGTGACGGTTCCACCTTTAACGCGCATATCTCAAATCCCCTATATTAACGTGCGTAAGGCATCATCGGTTTGATGATACCTTCGTCTTGCTTGCTCAATGTGGTTGTACCACGAGCGTTGCGGAGGAATTTGTTCGTGCGCTTGATCATCCCGTGGCGCTTGCCGGCCTGACCTGCCAGAATGCGGCCGGTCGCCGTCACTTTGAACCGCTTTTTGCAGCTCGATTTTGTCTTCATCTTCGGCATTTCCGTCTCCTTCAAAGGTTCGGTCGAAACGCGCGACTCGGCATGCCATCTTGGCCGGACGCGCGGGTTAAGACGCGCCGTATAGGACGCATCCGTCATAGAAGCAAGGGGCTTAGTTCACAAAGCCGCCTACGACACTGACAACAACGTCGTCGAGTGTCGCAAAGCTATAGGCACCGGGGTTTTCCTGCATCGCATAGGCGACTGCACCGCCACCCACGACCGCCATCAAGACCGCCAGTCTGGGCCAGCGCCGGTCGGAAAACGCGCTCACCAAAGACGGGATTGCAAAGGCGACCAGCACCACCCCAATAACGAAAATCAGGTCGAGATCCATGTTCTTGCCGCCTTGCCTTTACGCCCCGCCTAAAGACTAGCCCGGATCGGAGGCATAAATCAAACGTTCCGCGCAGGGTGCGACGCGCAGGATGTTCGTTGAACCGGGCGTGTTGAAAGGCACGCCTGCGGTGACCACGATCATATCCGTTTCGGTTGCTAGTTCCTGTGCAATCGCAGCCCGTACCGCCCCGATGACAGCATCCTTGAAGCGGTCCACATGTCCGGTCACAACGCAGTTTGTCCCCCATGACAAGCACAGGCGGCGCGCGGTCGAGATATGGTTGGTCAGCGCGATGATCGGCACGCGGGGCCGTTCGCGCGACACCAGCAACGCGGTTGTGCCCGACTGCGAGAAGCAGCAGATCGCCTTGACGTCTGTTGTTTCCGCGATTTCGCGCGCGGCAGACACAATGCCATCCGCGACGGTCTTGCCATATGCCTTGCGCGAGGCTTCCATGATTTCAGTATAGGTCGGGTCGGTTTCGACCTCGTGTGCGACGTTGCTCATCGTGGTCACCGCCTCGATCGGGTATGATCCCGCGGCGGATTCAGCCGACAGCATGATCGCGTCCGCGCCTTCATAGATCGCGGTCGCAACATCCGAGACTTCGGCGCGCGTCGGCATCGGGCTGTCGATCATGGATTCGAGCATCTGCGTTGCCACGATCACCGGCTTGGCGGCGGCGCGGCACTTGCGCACCAGTCGCTTTTGGATAGGCGGCACGTTCTGGACGGGCAGTTCCACGCCCAGATCACCACGGGCGACCATGATCCCGTCGGAGACCGCAAGGATTTCGTCAAACACCTTGACCGCATTGGGCTTTTCGATCTTCGACAGGATCGCGGCGCGGCCTTTGGCCAGCACGCGCGCTTCCTCGACATCGGCCGCTCGCTGCACAAAGGACAGGGCCAGCCAGTCCACACCGAGTTCACAGACAAATTCGAGGTCCTTGCGGTCCTTGTCGGACAGGGCCGCAAGTGGCAGGACCACATCAGGGACGTTCACGCCCTTGCGGTTCGAGATGGTGCCACCGACGATCACTTCGCAATTGGCGAAGTCCGCGCCGCAGTCTTTGACGCGCAACTTGATCTTGCCGTCGTTCACCAGCAGATGCGCGCCGGGCTCTAGTGCGTCAAAGATCTCTTTGTGGGGCAACCTGACGCGGGTCGCATCGCCTTCTGCCTTATCAAGGTCAAGGCGGAACGCGGCACCGGGCACCAGTTCCTCTTCGCCATTCGCAAAGACCCCGACCCGCAACTTGGGGCCCTGCAAGTCGGCAAGGATCGCAATCGGGCTGTCGAGGTCCTTTTCGACCTGACGGATGATGGCGTGCCGCGCCTTGATCTCGGCGTGATCCCCATGTGACATGTTCAGACGGAAAACATCGGCACCGGCTTCGTGAAGCGCGCGGATCATGGCGTAATCATTGGATGCGGGGCCCAGCGTGGCCACGATTTTCACATTGCGGTGACGTCTCATATCATTTCCTTCGTCCATCGGTGCCGTTAGCGGTAACAGCCTGCTGTGCGTTCTTATTACGCAATTCCATTCCCGCCACAACTAGCCTAAATGCAGTGACAGAGGAATGACAGGCAATGACCGACCAACCATTTGAAATCATAGGTGCCGACAGGCCGGGGCGCTGGCTTGTCAGTTGCGATCATGCAACAAACTTTGTCCCCGATTGGGTCCATGGCGGCACTCTGGGCCTTCCTGCGGCGGACATGGCGCGCCATATCGCCTATGACATCGGCGCGGCAGGTGTGACGCGCCGACTGGCCGAAGCTTTGGACAGCCCCGCGATTCTTTCGCGCTTTTCACGATTGGTGTGCGACCCCAACCGTGGCGAGGACGATCCCACGATCATGATGCGCCTTTATGACGGCACGATCATTCCCGCCAACCGCAACGCCGACGAGGCCGAAAAGCAAGAGCGTCTGCGCAGATTGTACCGGCCATATCACGCAGCCTATGCCGATCTGGCCAACAAGACCGCAAACCCCGTGATCTGTGCGGTCCACAGCTTTACCCCGCGCCTGCAGGGTCGCCACCCCCGACCTTGGGATGTTGGCGTGCTTTATGCAGATGATGCGCGGCTTGCCGTGCCCTTCATGGCCGCCTGCCGCGCGCAAGGCTGGTGTACGGGCGACAACCAGCCCTATGCCGGTCACCTGCCCGGCGATGCCATGGACCGGCACGCCCTGCAACACGGACGCCCCAACCTGCTGATTGAATTACGCCAAGACCTGATCGAAGATGAGGCAGGACAAACGCTTTGGGCAAACCGCTTGGCCCCGCTCTTGGCGGACGTACTGACCCGAACGGGCCTTTGAAAGGATACACCATGGACGACCAGACACGCATCGAACTTGAAGCCGCCGCCTTTCGCCGGCTGCAAAAGCACCTGATGGAAGACAGACCCGACGCGCAGAACATCGACATGATGAATTTGGCGGGGTTCTGCCGGAACTGCCTGTCGCGCTGGTATCAAGAGGCTGCGAACGAACGCGGCATCCCGATGACAAAGGACGAAGGGCGCGCGGCGTTCTACGGGATGCCCTTTGACGAATGGAAAGCGAAGTACCAGACCGACGCCACACCACAGGCCAAAGCGGCCTTTAAGGATAGCCACGGATAATACGCCATGCTTGAACGACTGACAGCCTTTTTCGGAAACCCCGCAGGCTATCACACGCCTCTGCCGGATGCGGACGCACAGCACGCCTTGGGCGCATTGCTGGTGCGTGCTGCCAAGGCCGATGACACCTATCTGGTCGAGGAAATCGCCCAGATCGACAAGGTCCTGCGCGAACGCCACGGGCTGAACCCCGTGCAGGCCGCTAAAATGCGCGCGGAATGTGAATTACTGGAAAAGGCCATTCCAGAAACGGCACGGATCACCGCGATCCTTGAACACGCGATCAGCACTGCCGAGAAAGAGGCCACCTTGGTGGCGCTTTGGCGTGTGGTCTATGTCGATGGCGTCAGCAAAGACGTCGAAGACAGGTTGCTTCACGAGATCGAGGCGGTGCTGGGGATCGGGCCAGAGCGGGCGAAAGAGTTGCAGGATCAGGCGCACGGATAGTACGCTGTTACGCAAGTGTCGCATTGTCTGGGTAAGCCAAGCACAGCGAACCGGACCGCGGGAGGGGTTTTTGCATGACACAACTGCCAAATCTGATCACGGCTGAAAGCATACCTGACGCAGCATTGGCCGAAGTCAGCCGCATTCTGCAAACCGGCGATCTGTTCCGCTATAGCACCGAAACGTCACCCGTTGCCCTGCTGGAGGCCGAATTTGCCCGTGCACTCGGGGCAAAATTCGCGCTGGCGGTATCGTCATGTTCTGCGGCGCTGTTTTTGTCGCTCAGGGCGCTGGACCTGCCGCGCGATGCCAAGGTTCTGATCCCCGCCTTTACCTTTGCCGCTGTGCCCTCTGCCGTGGTCCATGCAGATTGCCAGCCTGTCTTGTGCGAATGTGGCGACAATTACCGGATCGACCTTGAAGATTTCGCCCGCAAACTGCCCGATTGCGCCGCCGTCATCATTAGCCATATGCGCGGCCATACCTCTGACATGGATGCGATCATGGCGTTGTGTGACGCAGCCGGTGTGCCGGTCATCGAAGACGCGGCCCATAGCCTTGGCACCACATGGGCGGGGCGCAATATCGGCACCATCGGCAAGATCGGCTGCTTCAGCTTCCAGTCCTACAAGATGCTCAATGCGGGCGAAGGCGGCATCATGATCACCGATGACCCCGATCTGATCGCGCGCGCCATTATCATGTCGGGTGCCTATGAACATAATTGGCGCAAGCATCCGGTTCTGCACACGGCCTTTGCCAAATGGCAAAACCGCCTGCCGCTTTACAACATGCGCCTCAATACGCTTTCTGCTACGCTGATCCGGCCCCAGCTTGATGCGCTGCCACAGCGTGTGGCCGCTGGACGGCGCAACCACGATCACGTTGCCGCAAGGCTCGCTGCCAGCCCGTGGATCAGTGTGCCTGCGCCCTTGCCGCAAGAACAGCGCGCGCCTGATTCCATCCAGTTCAACCTGACAGATATGACGGATGCACAAGCCGACGCCTTTGTGCGCGCGGCCGGCGCGGCCGGTCTCAAGGCTGAAATCTTCGGGCGGACCAATGACAATGCCCGCGCTTTCTGGAACTGGGAATTTCTGGCGCATAACCCCGACCAGCCCAAGACCCGCGCGATGCTGAACCGCGCCTGCGATGTGCGGCTGCCGACACGGCTGAGCCTGCACGACTGCGATCTGGTCGCGGATGCCATCCTTGCTGCGATCAGCGCAACGATGGGGGTAAAGCCCGATGTACATCCGCCTGCGAGTGTTGCCGCTTACGCAACCTGACCGCTTAAGAAGGCGCTAAACAGCGACTTTACGGCTTTCCTCAAGGTAAATCTCGCGCAGACGCGCGGCAATCGGCCCAGGGGTGCCCGCACCCACGGCAACGCCATCTACCTCGACCACAGGCATCACGAATGTGCTGGCCGAGGTGATAAACGCCTCATCGGCCTCTTGCGCCTCTGCGATGGTAAAGCTGCGTTCTTCCACCTGCATCTGCGCCTCGCGGGCAAAGCGCAGAACTGCGGCACGGGTGATCCCGTGCAGGATCTCATTGCCCAGATGGCGGGTGATGATGGTGCTGCCCTTGACGATATAGGCGTTGTTCGATGTGCCTTCGGTCACGGCCCCGTCCTCGACCATCCAGGCGTCATCGACACCGGCTGCCTTGGCCATCATCTTGCCCATCGACGGAAACAGCAGTTGGACGGTCTTGATATCACGGCGCGCCCAACGCTGGTCTGCGATGGAAATCACCTTGATCCCCTTTTTGGCCGCAGGGCTATCGGCCAGACCGGGCTTGTTCTGGGTGAAAAGCACGACTGTGGGGGTGGTGGTTTCGGGATCTGGAAAAACAAAGTCACGATCCCCGGGGGCGCCACGGGTGATCTGCAAGTAAATCATACCCTCCTCGATGCCGTTCAGGCGGACCAGTTCGCGGTGCACCTCCAGCAGGTCGGGCAGCACGGCGGGGTGCGGCATGTCGAGTTCGTTCAAAGACCGCTCCAGCCGCTTTGCATGGCCCGCAAAATCAATCAGCTTGCCATCCAGCACCGATGTTACCTCATAGACGCCGTCGGCCATCAGAAAGCCGCGATCAAAGATCGAAATCTTGGCTTCGTTTTCCGGCAGGTATTCGCCGTTGACGTAAACTGTGCGCATGGTCATCCCCAAAGTGCAGAGGCGGGCGGGTGCACGCCTTTTTCATCATATTCCAATGGAACATCACGGTCTTCGGCCAATAAGAGCGGGCCGTCAAGGTCCGTAAAGGCCACACCCTGCGCAAGAATAGTGGCGGGGGCCATCGCCAGCGATGAGCCGACCATGCAACCGACCATCACCCCATACCCCTCAGCGCGCGCCTGCCGCTTGAGAGCCAGCGCCTCGGTCAGCCCGCCGGTCTTGTCCAGTTTGATGTTCACCATATCATACTTGCCGCGCAGGGCGGGCAGGCTGGCCCTGTCATGGCAGCTTTCATCGGCGCAAACGGGCAAGGGGCGGGCGATCTCGGCCAGCATGTCATCCTGACCGGCAGGTAAGGGCTGTTCGACCATCTGCACGCCAAGGCGGATCAGATGCGGGGCAAGATCGGCATAGACTGCGGCGGTCCAGCCTTCATTGGCATCCACGATGATGCGGGCAGCGGGGGCGCCGCGACGGACAGCCTCCAATC
>CAYGMX010000096.1:0-8608 GCA_964351055.1 uncultured Loktanella sp.
GTGCGGGTATCTATGTGCTGATCGGAGCCACAGCGGCAGAGGCGGGCACCTATGCATGGGTCGCCTTTCTGCTCGCCGCCGTGGTTGTTGCATTCACCGCCTTTTCCTATGCGGAACTGGCCACCCGCTATCCGGTCAGCGCAGGCGAGGCGGCTTATGTGGAAGCGGGCCTTGGTCGGGCATGGCTGGGGACAGCAACGGGGCTATTTGTTGCGGCCTCGGGTCTGGTGTCGGCTTCTGCGATCAGCGTGGGGGCGGCCGGTTACCTCAACGGGCTGACCGGGACGGCGCAACCTGTCCTGATTGTGGGGATCGTCATTGCGATGGGGGTGCTGGCGTGGTGGGGAATAACCCAATCGGTCACTGCTGCCGCGATCATCACGGTGATCGAAATCCTTGGACTGTTGTTCGTCATCACATGGGGCATGGCTGTTGCAGACAGGGACGGTGTCGCAGTCGCGGCACTCTTGCCGCCTTTCCAAGCAGGGGCTTGGGCGGGGATCACAGGCGCGACAATTCTGGCCTTTTTTGCCTTTGTCGGGTTCGAAGACATGGTGAATGTCGCCGAAGAGGTCAAGGACCCGCGCCGCACGATCCCGCGCGCGATCATCTACACCCTCGTGGTCGCCACGATCCTTTATATTACGACCTCTGTTGCGGTGCTTCTGGCTGTGCCCGTTGCAACGCTGGCGGGGTCAGAGGCCCCTTTGACGCTTGTTTTTGCGGGCGCGCCTACAGGGGTACAACTGGGGTTCAGTGCAATCGCCGTGGTTGCGACCGTGAACGGCGTCCTGATCCAGATGATCATGGTATCGCGCGTGATCTACGGCATGGCTGACCGTGGCCGCCTGCCGCGCTTTTTCGCACGGCTTTCGGCAAGCACGCAAACGCCATCGGTGGCAACGGCAGCAGTTGTCTGCTGTATTCTGGGGCTCAGCCTGTTCCTGCCCATCGCGCAACTTGCGGAATGGACCTCGCAGATCGTGCTGACGGTGTTTGTCGCGGTCAATCTGGCGCTGATCGCGATCAAATACAGGGCAGCGCCCGCCGCAGATCATTTCGACGTCCCGCTTGCGGTGCCGGTTGCGGGTGTGCTGACCAGCCTCGTGCTGCTGGTCACTTCGTTGTTATGATGCCTTCTGCGCTTCGACCTCTTTCTGGAAACGATCGAAGAATTCATCGGCCATCTTGCGGGCAAAGCCGCCGATGATCCGGTTGCCAAGCTGGGCCAGCTTTCCACCGACCTTGGCCTGCGCCTCGTATGTCAGTTCCGTGCCCTCATCGACACTCACCAACTTGACGTCAGCACCGCCCTTGGCAAATCCGGCCACGCCGCCCTTGCCTTCGCCGGTGATGGTATAGCTTTGGCCCGGTACCACGTTTTCCAGCACAACCTCGCCCTTGAAAGTCGCGCTGACGGGGCCGACCTTTTGTTTGACCACGGCTGCAAACCCTTCCTCGGGTGATCCGGTCAATTCCTGACAGCCGGGGATGCAGGCCTTGAGCGTTTCAGGGTTGTTCAGATGGGTCCAGACCGTATCAATGTCAGCAGCAATGACCCGTGAGCCGCTCAGTTCCATGGTGTGTCCTTTCTTGTTGGCCGCACGTCAGCCCTTGCACAATAGCAACCGCATTGCTCCGCCTAGTCAAGCTGATACGGCAAAATGCCCCGCTTGTCCGGGTCCACCCGCAACTGCCGTTCCAGTGGCGGGACAGAGCGTTGATGGCAATTGCGCCGCTCACAGATACGGCAAGAGATACCGATCGGCGCATAGGCTTCAGCGGCAGCGGTATCCATGTGGTCTGCATAGACCAAGGCGGGCGCGTGGCGGACTTCGCAACCCAGCCCGATGGCATAGCGGCGGGTCGGAATATTGTAGGCCCCGCCCGATTTGCTGACATCGCGCGCAAGGCAGAAATACCGCGCGCCGTCCGGTGTCTCGGCCAGTTGCCGCAGGAATTGCCCAGGCAATTCGAAGGCCTGATGCACGTTCCAAAGCGGGCAGGCCCCGCCATACCGGGCGAATTGCAGGGTTGTGGCCGAATGCCGTTTCGTGATCGTGCCCGCCTGATCGACGCGCACAAAGAAAAAGGGGATGCCCTTGGCTCCGGGCCGTTGCAGGGTGGACAGACGGTGCGCCACCTGTTCCAGCGATGCGCCAAAGCGGGTGGCAAGGATTTCCAGATCGTGACGGGTTTCTTGCGCCGCCGCCAAAAAGCCCGTGTAGGGCATGAGCGCCGCACCAGCATAGTAGTTGGCAAGGCCCACTTTGGCGATGCTGCGGGCCTCATCGGACTGGAAACGGGCCAGATCGAGTGTTGCATCCAGCAAAGGCCCTTGGGTGATCAGCGCGATTTGCAGCAAAAGCTGAAATGTCTGGGTGGCTGGACTGGCAAAGCGTGACATTGTCAGGGTCTTGGCTGCCGGATCGTACTGTCGCACGTCAGTGGTATCCGAAAAAACAACCGTGACACCTTGGGCCGACAGTGTCCTGATTGCCGCCTCTGCCATCGTTTCACCGGGCTGGCACTGGCGCACGAACCGTTCCGCGATGCGGTCGATCGGATCGATGTAGTTGTCACAATAATGAAAAAAGTCGCGCACCTCTTCCCAAGGGCTGGGGCGCAAGCGGGCGTCTTCACGGCCCAAGGCTTCGTCCAGCGAGGCAAGGCGCTCATGGGTCTGCCGATAGGCGGCGTGCAGGTCCAGCAGCGCGCGGGCAAGGGCAGGGGCGTTCGCAGCCACCAGCCGCATATCGGCAAGGGCAGGGGCGGGGCCGGTAAAGACCGGATCGGCCAGCGCCTCGCGCATGTCGCCCACCAGCCGCGCCTCGTCACCCGATTGCAGTTCGGTGACGTCAAACCCGAATTCCTGCGCCAACCCCAGTACCACGGCAGTCGACACGGGGCGGTTATTGTTTTCCATCTGGTTGAGATAGGGCAGCGAGACCCCCAGCTTGTCGGCAAAGGCCTTCTGCGTCAGCGACAATCGCCCGCGCAATTCACGCAGCTTTGCGCCTGCATAGAGTTTCTGGATGGCCATATCGCACCTTTGCAGATTTGCTAAGTGACATTAGCCGCAGCAAAGCCCGCGTCAAGCGATGCGCTTTTCCCGCCAGATAACAAAGAACACAGAGAGCATGGCAAGGATCGATACGCCCAGCATCAGCAGTTGCAGGGGCAAGGTCCCGCTTTCGACCGTCAGGATGCCGCCCGCGAATTGCGACAGGGCCGCACCGCCACCGATCATGATTGCGCCACCAAGCCCGCTTGCAGTGCCTGCCAGATGCGGGCGTACCGAAATCGACCCGGCCATGACATTGGGCAGCATGATCCCGTTGCCCAGACCAAGGAAGACACAAAAGCCGAAGAAATTCAGCGGATGATCGACGCCCGACAGTGTCAGCAGTGCAGACAGCCCAAGGCCGAAAATGGTGATGCCGGTCCCGATCAGGGCCATCCGGTTGATCCCGACCTTGACCGAAAAGCGGCCCGAAAAAAAGTTGCCGACCGCATAGCCGACCGCAGGCGCGCCAAGGGCGATCCCGCTCCAGAGCGGGGACAGGCCGAAAATCTCCGAGGCTACAAATGACGTCCCGCCCAAAAGTGCAAAAAAGGCGCCCGACCCGAACGCCGCGCAAAGCACATAGCCCCAAAACCGTGGCGAGCGCAGCAATTCGGGATAGGATCGCAACTGGTCGCTAAAGCTTGTGCCCTTGCCTGCAACGGTTTCGCCGAGATCGAAATAAACCAAGGCCAGCGTGGCAAGGCCCGCCAGACCCAGAAAAACAAAAGTTGCGTGCCAGTCAAACGCCTGTTCCAGCGCGCCGCCGATCATCGGCCCCAGCATCGGCACCAACGCCATGCCCATCGTGACATAGCCGATCATTGATGCAGCTTCGTCCTGCGGGACAATATCGCGCACAATCGCACGGCCAAGCGCCATGGATGTGGCCACAGCGGCCTGCATGATGCGGAAGAACAGGAAGACTTCTACGGTTTTTGCAAACAGTGTCCCGATGGTCGCCAGCACAAAGATGGTGAGCGAGCCAAGCACCAGAATCCGGCGCCCGTACCGGTCCGAGATCGGCCCGATAAAGACCTGCAGGACAGCGGTCGCCGCCAGATACCCCGACAGCGCGATCTGCATGATCGCGTAATCCGTGTTGAAATAGGTCGTCATGCGCGCCAGCGACGGCAGGAAAATTGACATGCTCAGCGCGGACATGCCTGTGATCAGGACCAGTGTGAAGATATGTGGCGGTGTTGTGCGATCCAGAAAGCGGATCTTTGGCAAGCTGCTCATCAGGCGTATCTATGCCGCGGCTGACGGGTTGTCCATTGTTGCAATGCGCTCCCGCATATTTGCAAATTTGCAATATCATATTCCTGCTAATCGTATTATTTGCAAATATTCCCATTCCCGCTTCTGTCTTGCCCTCAGTCAGGGTATGCATGTGGCAAGAAACGGGAGGGACCTGCCTGATGGATGTCTTGCAAGAACTGGAAGCGCGGCGCGAAGCGGCCCGCATGGGCGGCGGCGAACGCCGGATCGCGGCGCAACACAGCAAGGGCAAGCTGACCGCACGCGAGCGGATCGAGCTTTTGCTGGACGATGGCTCGTTCGAAGAATTCGATATGTTCGTGGCCCACCGCTGTACCGACTTCGGGATGGAAAACGACCGCCCCGCCGGTGATGGCGTTGTCACCGGATGGGGCACGATCAACGGGCGGTTGGTTTATGTGTTCAGTCAGGACTTTACCGTGATGGGTGGTTCGGTGTCCGAAACCCATGGCCAGAAAATTTGCAAGATCATGGATATGGCCGTGCAGAATGGCGCGCCGATTATCGGGATCAACGACAGTGGTGGTGCGCGGATTCAGGAAGGTGTCGCCAGCCTTGCAGCTTACGGCGAAGTCTTCCAGCGCAATATCACCGCCTCTGGTGTGGTGCCGCAGATCAGTTTGATTATGGGGCCAACCGCAGGTGGTGCGGTCTATTCCCCTGCCATGACCGATTTCATCTTTATGGTAAAAGACAGCTCCTACATGTTTGTGACCGGCCCTGATGTGGTCAAGACTGTCACAAACGAGGTAGTGACCGCAGAGCAGTTGGGCGGTGCCTCGACACATACCAAAAAGTCATCGGTTGCCGATGGTGCCTTTGAAAACGATGTGGAAGCGCTGGCAGAGGTGCGCCGCCTGTTCGACTTCCTGCCGCTCAACAACCGCCAAAAGGCCCCCGTGCGTCCCTTCTTTGACGAGGTGAACCGGATCGAGGAAAGCCTTGATACGCTTGTCCCCGATAACCCCAACATGCCCTACGACATGAAAGAGTTGATCACCAAGCTGGCGGATGAGGGCGATTTCTACGAAATCCAGCAGGAGTTCGCCAAGAACATCCTGACCGGCTTTATCCGTCTGGAGGGGGCCACCGTGGGTGTCGTCGCCAATCAGCCGATGGTGCTGGCGGGGTGTCTCGATATCGACGCCTCGCGCAAGGCCGCGCGCTTTGTGCGGTTCTGCGATGCTTTCGAGATACCGATCCTGACGCTGGTCGATGTCCCGGGCTTTCTGCCGGGTACCAGTCAGGAGTATGCAGGTGTCATCAAACACGGTGCCAAACTGCTCTTTGCCTATGGCGAAGCGACCGTGCCCAAGGTGACGGTGATTACCCGCAAGGCCTATGGCGGGGCCTATGTCGTGATGGCCTCCAAGCATCTGAACGGTGATTTCAACTATGCGTGGCCCACCTCCGAAATTGCTGTCATGGGCGCCAAGGGCGCGACCGAGATTATCCGCCGCGCCGATCTGGGTGATCCCGAAAAGATCGCCAAGCACACCAAAGACTATGAAGACCGTTTCGCCAACCCGTTTGTAGCCGCCGAAAAAGGGGTCATCGACGAGGTCATCATGCCCCATTCGACGCGCAAGCGTATCTGCCGGGCCTTCGCGTCGCTCCGTGGCAAGCAGGTCCACACGCCATGGAAAAAGCACGACAATATTCCGTTGTGATGCAGAAAATGGTTCAGCCTTCGGGTCCGGTTCGGACCATGCGCGCCACCATGAGCGTGTTTGCGCCGCGCAAAGATGCCGTCTGGCCACAGATTGCCCGCTATATTTTGGGGCATGATATGTGGTTTGCCCAAGATGTGCGCGATTGCGCAGAAATGCGCCGACTACCTGAGTCCTTGCTGCCACATTGCATCGGCTTTGCCTTGGAGCCCGTTGAGAATAAACAGTTTTCAGCTAATGTATCCGCACGCGATGTGGATATCGCGCTCTCGTGGGGCCAAGGTGGCAACGACCACTGGCAACCCTGCACCGCAAGAGGCAGGCAAGAAAAATGGTACAAGGACTACTGGCCTTCACAGTCGCTGCACTTATGGCGATTGTGGGCTTTTCGGGCAGCCAAGACCGCGCTTCGATGCAAGGCACATCGAAGACTGTTGCAGCACCGGCGGTCATTATCGACCGCGACGTTTACTAGCATATATTGTTTCGGGCGGGCTTTCGGGCCCGTCCGCCACCCTCTTTCACCGGAGGATGTGGCATATGGCTAACTTTCCCTACATGGATAAACACCGCGGCTTTCCGGGCCGTTTACCAGGGACCGATTTTCAGTTCGTCCTGCGTCGCGCCAACAAGGACGGCGCAACACCCCTGACCGAGCGGGTCCGCTATCCTGACCGCAGACCCGCCGACAAACGGGCCGATGCGGGTTTTATGCAGGCGCTTTGGGAGCATTTTGGCGAAGACCCTTTTGTGCGCGGCAATCTGGATGCAGGTCGTCTGAGCTGGCTTTTCGGGCGCGAAGTGATCCCTGCCGAAGACCCGTTTGATCCGGCCAGTTATGAAGCAATGCTGCGTATCAATGTTGACGCTGCGCGGCACAGCTTTCCCGATATCGTGGTGGTCGAATGATGGGCGCAGCAAAAGAGAGTTGGGCGAATATCGTACAATCTGAGCGGGTTACCGCTTATTCCAGTGCGCTTCCCAATCTGTTCTTTGCGCAAGCGCAGCCTTGCGCCATCGTCAGAACTGTAGACGGGCGCTCTATGGCACGCCTGTTTGCTTCTTCTAAGAACCGTTACCCTTCCCCTGATCGGCCTGCTTGCTCACCAAGCAGGCCGATAACGGTTTTCCGCCCATCTTTGTCGGGAATTGAAGTTGATATTGGATATCAGCAGGATTTCGCTATGCATTTGCGGGCAGATCGCTTCAATTGGGAGGCGACTTTAACAACAACGATAGGCACAAGATCATGCAAAAGACATCAATCATCCTTGCAGCAGTGGCAATGTTCGGTTTGGCCGGTTGCCTTGAAGGTGACGCGGAACGTGGCGTTGCGGGCGCTGGCGCAGGCTTCGTCGCTGCGGAAATCCTCGGAACAGATCGCACCGGAACAATGCTGGCAGGCGCTGCCGCAGGCGTGCTCTGCGACGACGCAGGCATCAACGGCTGTCGCTAGGGTAGACAACCGCGCCCATAGCGGGCGCAACACTTTCTTAAACCGCCGTCGGGGTCATGCCCCGGCGGCGGTTTTGCGTTTTGGGGACCAAAGATAATGTTCAAGAAAATACTGATCGCCAACCGTGGTGAAATCGCCTGTCGCGTCATCAAGACCGCGCACAAGATGGGGATCCAGACGGTCGCGATCTATTCCGATGCGGACCGTAATGCGCTGCATGTGAAGATGGCGGATGAGGCCGTGCATATCGGTCCGTCACCCGCCAACCAGTCCTATATTGTCATCGACAAAGTGATGGCGGCGATCAAGGCCACTGGCGCAGAGGCGGTGCATCCGGGTTATGGTTTCCTGTCCGAGAATCCCAAATTTGCGGACGCGCTAGAGGCGGCTGGCGTCGCCTTTATCGGCCCCCCAAAGGGCGCGATTGAGGCGATGGGTGACAAGATCACCTCAAAGAAGCTTGCCCAAGAGGCCAATGTCTCGACCGTGCCCGGCTATATGGGCCTGATCGAAGATGCCGATGATGCGGTCAAGATTTCCAATCAGGTCGGCTATCCTGTGATGATCAAGGCCAGCGCGGGTGGCGGCGGCAAGGGTATGCGCATCGCATGGAACGATGCAGAGGCCCGCGAAGGGTTCCAGTCGTCAAAGAACGAAGCCGCAAACAGCTTTGGCGATGACCGGATCTTTATCGAAAAATTCGTGACCCAACCCCGCCACATCGAGATTCAGGTGCTGGCTGACAGCCACGGCAATGCGGTTTACCTGCATGAACGCGAATGTTCGATCCAGCGGCGCAACCAAAAGGTCATCGAAGAGGCGCCAAGCCCATTCCTGGACGAGGCCACCCGCAAAGCGATGGGCGAACAGTCCGTCGCACTGGCACAGGCCGTGGGCTATACCAGTGCGGGCACGGTCGAATTCATCGTTGATGGAGACCGCAATTTCTATTTCCTTGAGATGAACACGCGGCTTCAGGTGGAACATCCCGTCACCGAACTGATCACCGGCATTGATCTGGTCGAACAGATGATCCGTGTAGCCGCTGGTGAAAAGCTGCCCTTCCAGCAGTCCGATCTGAAGATCAACGGCTGGGCGATGGAAAGCCGCCTCTATGCCGAGGACCCCTATCGCGGC
>CAYGMX010000097.1:0-8558 GCA_964351055.1 uncultured Loktanella sp.
AGCGTGCCGACACCGCCGGACGCGATGACCGGAACATGGACAGCATCCGATATCGCACGCGTCAGCGGCAGGTTGAAACCCGCCTTCGTTCCATCGCGGTCCATCGAGGTCAGCAGGATTTCTCCGGCACCTTTTTCAACCACGGTCTTTGCAAAAGCGACAGCATCAATCCCCGTGGCCCGCCGCCCGCCATGTGTGAATATTTCCCATTTTCCGGGGGCCACTGTTTTGGCATCTATCGCCACGACAATGCATTGAGAGCCAAAGCGCATGGCAGCCTCGGCAACCACATCGGGGTTTGCAACTGCCGCCGAATTGAAGCTGACCTTATCCGCGCCTGCCAACAGCAGATCACGGACATCATGGTGCGTGCGCACCCCGCCGCCGATGGTCAGCGGCATAAAGCACTGTTCGGCAGTCCGCGTGGCCAGATCGAACATGGTCCCGCGGTTTTCCTGCGTCGCCATGATGTCGAGAAAGCAAAGCTCGTCCGCGCCCGCCGCGTTATAGGCGATGGCCGCATCCACCGGATCGCCCGCGTCGATCAGATCGACGAAGTTCACGCCTTTGACCACGCGGCCTTCGGCGACATCAAGGCAGGGAATGATGCGGGTTTTCAGCATAAGCCTTGTTTAGGTTGGCCCTGCGTTCAGGGCAAGCGCGGTGTTTTGGGTATGTCTGGCAAGATGATGGGCGCTAGCGGAGCGCTTTCAGGGCGGCGTTAAGGTCGATCGCCCCATCGTAGAGCGCTCGACCGGAGATCGCACCGGAAATCACGCCCGTGGCCTTCAGCGCGGTCAGGTCCGCAAGCGAGGACACGCCACCCGATGCGATCACGGGAATACCCACCGCGCGTGCCAGAGCGGCAGTCGCGTCGATGTTTGGCCCCTTCATGGCCCCGTCGCGCAGGATATCGGTATAGATGATCGCAGCAATGCCTGCGTCCTCGAATGATCTTGCCAGATCGGTGACCATCACGTCCGTTTCCTCTGCCCAGCCGCGCGTCGCAACACGGCCGTTGCGGGCATCAAGGCCTACAGCCACCTGACCCGGAAAGGCCTTGGCAGCCTCGCGCACCAGATCAGGATTTTCCACAGCAACCGTGCCAAGGATGACCCGTGCCAGCCCCTTGTCCAGCCAGCGTGCGATGGTCGCCATATCGCGGATACCCCCACCCAGTTGTGCGGGCACCGGACAGGCCGCAAGGATCGCCTCGACCGGTCCGGCGTTCACAGGTTCGCCGGCGAAGGCCCCGTTCAGGTCTACCAGATGCAGCCATTCACAGCCTGCCGCGACAAAGGCTTTGGCTTGCGCTGCCGGATCATCGTTGAACACGGTCGTCTGGTTCATATCCCCATGCACGAGCCGCACGGCGTTTCCGTCTTTGAGGTCAATGGCAGGGTAGAGGATCATCGGCAGGCCTTTCATCTTTGAGAGCGTTTATGCATGGGCACCGGCGGAATGCAACGCGCGCGGCTGGACCCAACGTCATTGTTGATTGGTGTACATCAGGCAGCGCATTATCGGCCCCAGAACTCAGGGAGGAGATCGCAATGAAACGAATCGCACTGACCATCGCTGCCTTGGCTGCTCTTGCAGTACCTGCAATGGCGGACCCGCTGGAAGGTATGTGGCAGACAGCACAAGACGACAACGGAAACTCCGGTATCATCGAGGTCGCACCCTGCGGCGCGGCGCTCTGCGGGACACTGGTCCAGTCTTTTGATTCCAATGGCAATGACATGGCCTCTGCTAACATCGGCCGTCAGATCATTTCGGAAACGGTGGCAGACGGTGAGGGTGCCTATCGCGGCAAAGTGTGGTCGCCTGACCGCGACAGAACCTATAATTCGCGCCTTCAGCTGACAGGCGATACTCTGTCTGTGTCGGGCTGTGTCCTTGGTATTTGCCGCGATGGTGGAACATGGACGCGGGTACAATAACCTGCGCATCGGACTGACCGAAAAAGCCCGCCTTTCCGGCGGGCTTTTTTTTATGACCGATCAGGTTTTCTCGCGGGCGCAATGATGGCCTGCATCACGATCACCGCAATCCCGTTTCTTCAAGCATGCCGCGCCGTTTGGCCTCGTAGTAGTATCCGCGCGCGTACCAATTCACAGCGGTCTGCTCGTCCCCGTCCGAGACCAGCCACGCCCCCCGCAGATACCGTCCCGCGTAAATGAGGTTTGTTTCTGCATCCAGCAATCCCTCGGGCGATCCCCGATAGCCCATGCTGCGCGCGGTCTGTGGCAGGATTTGCATCAAGCCATAGTAAGGCCCGTTGCGCGCCGCCGGGCTATGCGTGCTTTCGCGGATGATCACCCGATGCAGCAGGCTGACAGGGATATCATGTACTTCCGCATATTTGTTGATCAGGCGGCGCAGTTCCGGAGTCTCGTTGGGGTAAAGCGGGATATCGGCGCGGCTGACGCGGCGCGGCTCAGAACGCCTGCTGCAAGCTGCAAGCGCAGCTGCCGCGCCTAAAATAATAAATCGTCGGTTATACATCGTTTTGCCTTCTCGCTTCTTTTGGCCTTAAATATCCCTGCCGGAGGCATAAAAGTCATGACACTCACGGCGCCCACCGCAGAAAATTGCCGATCATGTGCAAACCGGCCGACTGGCTTTTCTCGGGGTGGAATTGCGTGCCGATCATGGTGTCGCGCCCGATGATCGCAGTCACATCGCCTGCATAGTCCACATGTGCCAGCCGTTCTTTGGGGTGACTGACCGCCATCGCATAGGAGTGGACGAAATAGGCGTGGTCGCCTGTCACGATCCCGTCCAGCACAGGATGCGGATGGTCGATCACCAGATCGTTCCACCCCATATGCGGTACCTTGAGCGCAGGATCAGCGGGCGTAATCTTGCGGATATCGCCTGCGATCCAGTCAAAGCCGGGGGTTTGCGCGTATTCATGGCCCGTGGTCGCCATCATTTGCATGCCGACGCAAATCCCGAAAAAAGGACGCGCGCGGATCGTGACAGCCTCGACAATCGCCTCGGCCAGACCGGTACGCGCGAACAGTTCTGCCCGGCAATGCGGGAACGCGCCGTCACCGGGCAGGACGATACGATCAGCGCGGGCCACGACATCGGGGTCGGATGTCACGATGATCGGACCTGCGCCGACTTCGGCGGCCATCCGTTCAAAGGCCTTTTGCGCCGAATGCAGGTTGCCGCTGTCGTAGTCGACAAGGACAGCGGTCATAGGCTGCCTTTGGTCGACGGGATGGCATCGGCCTTGCGCGGATCGGTTTCGACCGCTTCGCGCAGGGCGCGGGCGACGGCCTTGAACGCGGCCTCTGTGATGTGGTGGGCGTTGAAGCCGTGCAGCTTGTCGATGTGCAGGGTGATGCCGCCATGCGTGCTGAGCGCCTGAAAGAATTCGCGCACCAGTTCGGTATCGAAGGTGCCGATCTTGCCAAAAGGCAGATCAAGATTGCAGATCAGATAGGGGCGGGCGGACAGATCAAGTGCGCAACGCACCTGCGCGTCGTCCATTGCCAAATGGCAAGACCCGTAGCGCCGGATGCCGCGTTTGTCGCCCAAGGCCTGTGTCAGAGCTTGGCCCAAGGCAATGCCCACATCCTCGACGGTGTGGTGATCATCAATATGCAGATCACCGCTCGCACGGACGGTCATGTCAATCAGCGCATGGCGCGACAACTGGTCAAGCATGTGGTCAAAAAAACCAACGCCTGTCTGGTTGTCATAGGTGCCGTCGCCATCAAGATTGAGGGTCACGGTGATATCGGTCTCGGCGGTCTTGCGAGTGATCGTGGCTGTCCGCATCGGGCGCGTCCTTTGGTTTTGTCAGTGTTCTATAGGCATATCTGTGGCAGGGGCCAAGCCTGTGCAGGTCATGCTGTGGCTTTTCAGCAAAATTTAAGAGTTCGAGTCGTAGTGTGACACCACGCTGCCATTTATCAGGAGAATCCGATGAAAGCCCTTATCCTAAGAAACGACACCGAAGCGGCGGTTGCGACTGCGCGTGCCTTGATCGACAAAGGTTTCCAGAACCTGTCAGTGGATACACTCGCAGTCGCACATTCCCTGATCCGGGTCGATGCGATTGACCTTTTGGTCATGGATGAAAGGGTTGAAGGGCAGCTGACCCACGCAATTGCGTTATCAGGCGAGCGGAAAAACCCTTACCTGAGCGCGATTTTTCTGACGGATCGGACGCAAGAACAAACGGATGATCTTTATGCCTTGATCCCCAGCCTTTATGCGCTGGTGGGTGCGGACACCGCACCGGACCTCTTGGGGAAATTGGCGCTTTCTGCAGTAAGTTGTATTGAAGAAGTGGCTGCGCGCGTGGCACAGAACAATGCCAAAGATCGCGCCGAAGCGGATGATCCGCAGGAAATGGCCTTGCTGCTTAGCGATCTCACCAGCATGGATGCACCCCGCGCGGACGAGGCGGAGCCAAGCCTTGTAGATTTTGCTGTCGTGCAGCCCGCACATGGCGAAATCGAAGCGATGGAACGTGTGGGCACGCTTCAAAGTATCGAAGATGCCATCAGAGAAGAATTGGCCGCAATTTTCCGCGACAGACCTTTGCCGCATGTGACAGCAAGGCCCCGCTATGAGGGTGCAGCTGTCTATTAGTGCATCTGTGAGAACCCAGCGTTCTTTGGGGGATGTGGACCTGCACCAAGGCTCTTGTTCCCCGCTACCGGAAAGCCGGATCAGGGCAATGGACCAACACCAGTGGATCGGGCAAGGCTGAAACAAACAAGGACCGCAACTTGCGTTGCGGCCCTTGTTTTGTTCACGAATTGGAGCGGGCGAAGAGATTCGAACTCTCGACCCTAACCTTGGCAAGCGCCTATAGTATTGAAAACATTGGATTACCTCAGATTTTGTTCACACATGAGGTAACAAATGGCCACGATACGACAACTTAAGTCCGGAAAATGGAATGTTCAGGTCCGTTTGGCAGGAAAACCTGCGCGTTCACACACTGTTCACAGTCGTTATGAAGCGGAAGAATGGGCTAATGAACAAGAGTTACCATCTAAATTCATCCATCCTAGACTTGGACAGGCTGGCGAGGACTACGCAAAGATTGTGTTGGGGGGGAGGCCATCCCAGGAATTGTTTACTTTGCAAATGAAACGTTTCGGCAAGCGGCAGGAACTTTCCAAACCAATCTCCAAGATTACTCTCCAAGATCTGAATGCCTACAAGATCGCCAGACTGTCAGAAGTCTCTACTACAACAGTGCGAGATGATCTTGTGAAAATCATACGTGTCATTCGGTGGCACATCAGCGAATGGCGGGCCAGAAGTGGAGAACTGTTACCTGATCCCTGCGATGGATTGGTGCTGCCAAAAGCTAGGCGTGTGAGGGACACAGTGGTCACGCGTGAGCAACTTGCGCAACTTTTGGGCGCAATGACACCGTCGATGGCCGAAGTCGTCGAGCTGGCATTTGAGACAGCAATGCGCAGGTCTGAGATTCTAAGGCTACGGCGTAATGATCTTAACCTTAAAGAGCGATTCCTGCGCGTTGTAGAGGGGAAAGAGGGGTCCCGTGATGTGCCTCTCACCAAGCGTGCGGTGAGGCTCCTAGAGGCCGCTAGGGAGCGCAGCAATGCACCTGACGGTATCTTGTACCCATACGCACCTTACAGCGTTTCACAGGCGGTTAGGCGGGCGAGGATTCAGCTTGGACTATCTAGCGATATCAGGTTTCATCAGTTGCGACATTCACGAATTACTGAGGTGGCGCGTAAAGGATTGAACCAAGCTCAGATTATGGTCGTAAGCGGTCACAGAGACATAAGAAGCGTACAGAGATATACGCATCTAAATGTGCGTGATGTGATAGATTTGATCGACTAGAAGTATTGAGTTTTATGATACCAACTCAGCGTGTTTTTGGCAGAAAATATTTGGTAAGGTCTGTGGGCTTGATCGTCAGTTTCGGCCCATTCCTGCCGTTCATCGTGTTTTTCTGTCGCTGCGGTGCGGCCCGTCAGAGGAGACATTCGCTGCGAATGCTCGATCTAGTTACAGGTGAACTCACACAACGCGGACGAAGTGTGAATTTGCTGCGGCTGCGCCAATGGCTGCTTTAAGGATCAGCTATGGCTTATGGCGTCTAATGCCAGATGAATGAGACCATGCTTCGGCGCGTTAGATGGCCACACCGCGAAAACATCAATCGTGTGCAATTCCCAATCGGGCAGCACATACCTCATTGACCCGGCTTCCACATCATCGCGGGCCAGAAAGTCTGGTACGATTGCAAGCCCGATGCCCGTTTGTGCCAGCCGATAGAGCGCATTCGCATCATTCACAAAGATACGCGCCTCCGGCTTGATTGTTGCTTGAGTGCTGTCGGCCTTGCTGAAGGCTACAGGGACGTTCTGAGCCGGTGTGAGCGCCAACCAATCCCAATCAACAAGGTCTTTCGGATCATTCGGCACTTGGCGGGTTGAAAGGTACTCAACAGATGCGACCAGCTTGCGTTGGACCGAAAACAGCTTGCGTGACGTGGCTGAGTTTTTTGCCTTCGGTCCCATTCGGATCGCGATATCGAAACCATCGTCGATCAATGCACGTCGTGTATCGGAAAAATCCAGAAACAATTTGATCCGAGGATACGTTTCGGCAAAAGCAGCAACCTGCTTGATGAAATGCGATTGTGAAAGGACAGACGGAACGGTCAAGTGGAGTTCACCGCTTGGCTCCGTTGCTAAAACAGAGAGATCGGCCAGTTCGCCTTCGACGGCCTCCAGCATCTTGTGCGTTGCAGCCAGCAACCTGTGCCCCTCCGATGTCAGTGTCAGCTTTCGTGTTGACCGATAAATCAAGGCAACACCGAGGCTTTCTTCAAGTTGCGAGACATGGTGACTGACCACCGATGGCGACAGCCGAAGTTCCCGTGCAGCGCCCCGGAAGGACCCATGGTCAATCGTTTTGGCGAAGATCGCCATCTGGCGTAGCCGGTCAATCATTACGCAATTAATCCGAACAGTTAAATCTATTTATGCCATCTTATGATTGTATCTGGATTTGTCCATCTTGGTTTCATACCGCCCGCAAAACGGCGCGGTAACATCATTGTCCGACCAGGAGACATATCCATGAACGCGTTCCGAACAACTCTCGCAGCGGCCTCGCTTGGCCTCGCATCCATCGCAACAAGTGCCGCAGCCGACGACATGGCTGCAGTGCAAACCTTCTACGACCTGCTCAGCAATCCCGGTTCTGAGGCACAAGTGGCGGCATTTCTCAGCGCCACGTCCGAAAACTGGGAAAGCGTCGGCGACTATTCAGGTGACAACGAGGGCCGTGATGGCTTCGTCGGCCAGATGGGGTTCTTCAGCCAACTCATTCCCGACCTCGACTGGTCCGTGCAAGCGATGCACCAGGACGGTGATTTCGTGACCGTGCGAAGCCGTGCGACGGGAACGCCGACAGGCCCCTTTTTCGGTGTCGATGGCGAAGGGCGCAGTTTTGATATCCTGACGATCGATATCCACGAGTTGGACGACGGTGTGATTGTCCGCACCTATCACGTCGAAGACTGGGCCAGCGCCTTGCAGCAGCTTTCCGGTCGGTAATCCTAACCCAACATTGGAGTTTAACGATGCATAGACGACAGCTTCTGACGGCATCAGTCGCCGCAGCAACCGGCCTCGCCCTTGCGACATCGGCGAAGGCGCAGACCACCGACGAAAGCCAAGCCTCCTTCGACACTGTGATGGCCTTCATGGGGGCGATGGGCGGCGGCGACATGGACAGCATGGGCGCACTTATGGCGGATGACATGGTCTGGCAAAACGAAGGCGACCCTGACTTGCCATGGATTGGCACGTGGGAAGGCAAGGAGACGATCTTTGGCTTCTTAGGTGATTTCTCGCAGAATGTTCAGGTGACCCATTGGGACAATCAGGATGCTTTCGCTTCTGGTGACACGGTGGCCGTGTTTGGGCGGATGAAGTTGTTGCTGACAGGATCAGGTACAGAAACGGAGGAGTTCACCTTTGCTTTGCGGGCTAAGGTGCGCGACGGTCAGGTCGTGCTTTGGAACTGGTTCGAGGACACCTACGCTGTGAGCCAAGCCTTTCACGCGACCTAAATCACTGACAATCAACGCTGCGGCCCAGACCAATAGGACTTTAAGATGATGACGTTTACAAAACTCTGTTTGATCTCGGCCGCAGCTTCCATGCTGGTTATGTCTGCGCCTGCAATCGCCCAAGATAGGTCCTTCCCAATGCGCGAGACCCCTCGGCCTGCAACTACGGATGGGGTGCCGCATGTGCAAATCGACGTGCAGCCAATCTCAGAGCTATCCGAAGAGATGCTGCGTCAGGTCGCGGAGTTTCCCGGAGTTGTTCTTGGTGCGACCCGTGTGTCACTTCCCGGTGCTGTCGGGTTTCAACTTGAAAGCGATGTCTCAATAGCCCAACCGCAAGCCATTGTCGGGGGCCGCGAGTTTGCGCATCTTCACCCTGATGGCAGCCTCCATGCGTCGCTGCACCCGGAAACAGCTCGCGCCGCAATAGATGCTGCTTGGGACATGCCACATCCGTGCG
>CAYGMX010000098.1:0-8478 GCA_964351055.1 uncultured Loktanella sp.
CTATCTGACTGATCTCTTCCCCATCCTCGAACTTGGCACCTCGGCCAAGATGCTGTCGATCGTCAAGTTGATGAACGGCGGCGGCATGTTTGAAACCGGGGCCGGCGGGTCTGCGCCGAAACATGTGCAGCAGTTGACCAAAGAAAATCACCTGCGCTGGGACTCACTTGGTGAATTCTGCGCCCTTGGTGAAAGCCTGAAGTTCTTGGCGGAAACCAAGGCAAACGAAAAGGCACGCATTTTGGGTCATGCGGTTGATCGCGCAACCCAAGGCGTGCTGGACAAGAACAGATCACCACGCGCAAAAGTTGGCCAGACGGACAACCGCGCCAGCCACTATTACTTTGCGCTTTACTGGGCGCAGGCCTTGGCAACACAGAACGAAGACTCGAGCCTGCTGGCCAAATTCGCACCGATTGCCCAAGCGTTGGAAGAAAACGAGATCACGATCCTTGAAGAGCTGACATCAGCCGAGGGCAAGCCTGCCGATCTGGGCGGATATTACCTGACTGATCAACAAAAAACCGAAAGCGTTATGCGCGCGTCACCGACTTTGCTGCGGATCCTCGGCGAACTTTGAGCCCAAACATATTCTGCTGCAACCAATGAACCTGCGTCCTGAATAGGCGCAGGTTCTTTGCGTTTTGACCCGACGCTATCAATGATCCGGCGTATCGCTAGCCTGCGATCATTGCCGCAGCCAGACTGCGCCCGCTGTCGTAGGCAGCCTGCGCAGTGTTTCCAAGACACCAGTCACCACAAACTGCAAGGCCCAGTGAAGTGTCCGACACATAGGGTTGACCCAAAGGTGTGGTCGTCAAGGCATAGCGCCAGCGATGGGCCATGCTGACCGCAGGGGCGACAGGTGCGCAGGCAATCTCCTTGAAAAACGCGGTGAGCAAGAGTGTCTCGATCTGGGACTGGTCAAGTTCCAGATGGATTCGGCTCCACGCTGCATCGGCCTGAATGACCCAACCGTCACCGGGCAAGCTGCGGCCCGGCTTCGCGGTCTCACGGGCTATGACCGAAATTGGGCCCGCGCAGCTATCAGAATAGGTGAGACTGGTGGGAAGTGACCTGTCAAAGCCCATCATCGCCGTCCAGCATGGCTGCATCTGTGCCTGTTGAATCTGCGCAGACAGGGCCGGCCAAGGCACCAAGAGTTCCTGCGCCTGCGGGTGTGGGATGGCAAGGATGACACGGTCAAAGACCATGTTTTCCGCTGCCTGCGGGCCGTCAACGGTCCATGCGGCACCTGTTTTGATCAGCGCGGTAACCCGCTGTGACGACACAATCTCAAGGTCGCGCGCAAGAGATTTCACCACAGTGCTCATCCCCGGAATGCCGGTCCAGCCGTTTGCGGCATCCCATCGTTCAGCGCAGCCCATGTCATGTGCCGCAGCCAGAAAGGTCGTAAAGGCATCATCTGTTGGACGCAGTGCGACCGCCCCATGGTCGAACCGCCATCCGTCTTTTCGGCGCGATGCCATGCGCCCGCCCAAACCACGCCCTTTGTCGAAAACCACTACCGAATGCCCTGCATCGGCCAAAGCCCGGGCGCATGTCAGTCCGGTAAGCCCTGCCCCTACGACGGCGATATCTCTGGTTTTGGTCAAGTGAGCAGCCTCCCGCTAATTTGTTGGCGATCACAAGGGACCCGCAGCATCCGTTGCAGTGACGAGATCGGTTTCATCACTGTCTTTCAACTAGGCGAAAGTTTCATCCAGACCATAGTCTGCGGCCAATGCCTGTAGGTCACGCAGCAAAGCGGGGTCCAGAGTGAGCCCGTTTGCGCGCCGTGCCTCTGCCGCAGCGGTCTTGTCTTCACCTGGCAGGCGGACCGGATCATGTCCCGGTAGCGGTGCGGAGGCGCGCATGTCGTCAAACACCTGCTTTGCCCGCTCACCGAAATCGGTGAGGCCGAATGCCAGCGGATCAAGGGCCATGACAAACTGGCCGGTATTGGTTTCCGACGTTGTGTCATTGGTGAAATCCACAACGTCCGCGCCAAAGGCGGCACCGTTAAGGACGCCCGCCATCAGGCCAATGGCAACGGATAGCCCGAACCCCTTTGCGCCGCCAATTGGCAGCAGAAATCCTTCGGATTTCCTGTTCGGATCGGTCAGCGGCGCACCGTCACGCCCAACCATCCAGCCCTCGGGCATAGGTTCGCCCCGCTGGATCAGGGTTTTGATTTTGCCCATCGCAGCAACGGTTGTGGCCATATCCATGACAAAAGGATCGGCATCCGCACTCGGCGCGGAGATTGCTATCGGGTTGGTTCCCAGCAGCAAATCCGACCCGCCAAAAGGGGGGACATGATTGGCGCTGCCGACAGCCGCAGCCATGCCGATCAGACCGGCCTCTGCCTGCGGGCGCACATAAAGCGCAAGGGGGCCTGCATGATTGCCACGTCGCACGCCGACCCAACCGATCCCGGCGGTGCGTGCCTTTTCCATAGCCAGATCGCGCGCGGCGCTCATGGCCAGATGACCCAGCCCATTGTCACCGTCAATCAGCCCAGTCGCGACAGTTTCATGTAGAATTGCGATCCTTGCGGCTGGGTTACACCCCCCGTCCCTTAAACGGGACATGTACTGGCGCAACCGGAAAACACCGTGGGTGCCATAGCCAAAGATATCGGCATCCACCATTGTTTCAGCGACCTTGGCTGCGTCGGCCTCGGGGACCCCCTGGCTGCCAAGTGCCGCAGCAACAAACCCGGTGAGCCTGTCTGCATCGACAGGCCCGTTCTTATGCTCAGCCATCAGAGCGGCCGCCAACCGTGTCACGCTGCCAGAACACGATCTTGCGTTGGGCAAAGGTGACAAGCGCATATAGCCCAAGGCCCAGAATACTGAGATAGAAAATCAGCGAAAAAACGCGCGGTGTGTTCAGCTGCGACGCAGCAACGCGGATCAGTTCGCCAAAGCCTTTTCCACCGCCCAGAAATTCCGCCGTAATTGCACCGGCCATGACGCCAACAGCACCAATTTTCAGCCCCGTAAAGATCTGCGGCAGTCCCAAAGGCAGCTTCATCTTGAACAATGTCTGCAAACGGCTGGCCCCCATGGTCTTGAAGAGCATCCGAGAGTTTTCATCCGCGGCATGTAGTCCGGCCGCTGTTCCCACGACGATCGGGAAGGTTGCAATGAATGCGGCAAGAGCCACTTTGGATTCGATCCCGAAACCGAGCCATGCGATGAACAGCGGCGCAAATGCAACCTTGGGCATGGTGTCGAGTGCGACGAGATAAGGCATGATGGCACGTTCACCAAATGCAGTTTCGCCCACAAGAATGCCCAACGAAAAGCCGAGGAACATGGCCAATGCAAAGCCGTAGATGACCTCTTTGGTGGTGATCCAAAGTGCCGGTAGCATGTAGTCTCCGGTCAACAGGTTCTTGCCGACGAAGAGCATGTCACTGAATGTCTCGCCCGGTGTTGGCAGCACGATGCTGGAAACGAGATCAAAAACAGTTGCAATCTGCCACAGGCCGACGAACACGGCGAATACGAAGAGCATCAGGATGCTACGCGGGATTTGATCAATGAGAGGGACTTCTTCAACCCAAACCGTATCTGGCGTGATTTTTTCCTCAGGGCGTGTCTTGACGTCGCTCACATCTCTTCTCCCTTGTCCAAGAGCCCACGGATGTAATCCACGGTCTCGCCAAATTTCGGCGTTGTCATCATGTCGAGTGTGCGTGGGCGGGGCAGATCGACTGTCACCACCTCCGCCAGACGACCCGGACGCGGCTTCATGACGTAAATATGATCCGACAGGATCACAGCTTCCTGAATAGAGTGGGTCACCAAGAACGCAGTTGCATGCTGTTCATTGCAGATGCGCTGCAATTCCATGTTCATCAAATCGCGCGACAATTCGTCAAGCGCGCTGAAGGGTTCGTCGAGAAGCAGTACCGCTGGTTCGGTGATCAGCATCCGGCAAATCGACGCGCGCTGCGCCATGCCGCCTGATAGTTCATTTGGAAAGACGTCTTCAAACCCTTTCAGGCCGACGACCTCCAGCAGTTCGCACGCTTTTTGCTTCGCCTTTTCTGCTGCTGCGCGTCCGTCCCGGATTTCAATCGGCAGCACGATGTTTTCAATCGTGGTTCTCCAAGGGAACAGCGTCGCCTGCTGAAACATCATACCAATGTCCCGGCGGGTACCGGTCACTGGTTTATCTTGCAGAACGACGCGTCCTTTCGATGGCGGGATCAGGCCCGCCATGATCTTAAGCAGGGTGGATTTTCCGCAGCCGCTCGACCCGATCACCGATGAAAAGCTTCCCTTGCGCAAGGTAAGGCTCACATCATCCAGTGCGACCACTTTGTTGCGTGCGTAAGTCTTGCTGACGTGCGTCAACTCGTAGACGGGCGCCCCAAGTGCGGGATGCCCATCAAATGTGGCTGCGGAAAGTGTCATTACTTCATTGCCTCGTGAGCCATTGCGCTGAAGTCATTGGTATAGGCTGCTGTCAGGTCGTCCAACGGCGCGGCGAGATCTCCACCGGCAACAAGGCTATCCTGCCATTCTACCCACACCTCGGGGGGCAGATAGCCCAGACCATTGGTCATATCGACAGGAATGGTCTTCGAGCGTACGGCGTCAAAAAGCGCAGACTGGAATTCTGGGTCTTCGCCTTCTTGTGGGTTGCCGTCCTTGAGATGGCTCAGCACAGCTGCGCGGTTGGCATCGTCAAGCGCAAAGGCATGGCCACGGGCAAATGCACGAATGAACTTTTCAACCAGTTCCGGATCGTCCGCAATCGTGGCGCCCATTGTTGCGATACCATTGCCAAAGAAGCGTGCGAATTCTGGTGGCGTGATATCGCGCACTGCCATGCCACGCTGGTTCAGGATTGCTGCATCTGCGGTGGAAGACGAATATGCATCCATTGAACCGGTCGTAAAGCCGACAGTCGCGGGGCCACCGTCACCAACTGTCAGGAATTCGTAGTCTTCGCCTGCAATCATGCCAACACTTGCCATGACATTGCGTGCAAAGCCCACTTCGGCACCGTCAGCCGTGCCAGTGCCGATGACCTTCCCACGAAGGTCCTCTGGCCCCTGAATGTCGGATTCCTCACGCACGACGATGCCAAAGTTGCTACGTGCAGCCACGTTGTAGATAAACACCGCGTCTTCGCCACGCGCACGGGCCGCAAGGACAGGGCCGGGGCCGGGGCGCCCGAACTGTGCCTGACCAGCCGCAAGCGCCTGCAGGACGGCACCCGAACCGTTGATCGCCTCGACGGTCACATTGAGGCCCTCCTCCTCAAAATAGCCCTCCCCGATTGCGACGAAGACTGGAAACGAGTTGATAGCCGATGGGCTGGGTTGCACGAATGTGATCTCGCGCAGATCCTGCGCCATCGCAGCCGTGCTCATCAAGCCAACCACTGGGATAGCGGCCAAGAGCTTGGAAAACGTTCTTCTGGTAGTCATTTTGGGTCTCCTCCCCTTATGTTTAGTCTGTTTGCCACCCGATTTACGGATGGTGCCTTACGTCATGCGTTGCGGACGGTATTTCGCAGCTGCCCGATCTGTGTGATCTCACAGACAACCTCGTCACCCGCTTTCAGAAAATGGGGCGGGTCCATCGCATAGCCCACGCCGGACGGCGTGCCAGTTGCGATAATATCTCCGGGCTCCAGCGTTAGACCTTCTGACAAGGACGCGATCAGCGTCGGAATGTCGAAAATCATGTCAGATGTATTTCCGTTCTGGCGCTGTTCGCCATTCACCGTGAGGCCAATCGATAGCATCTGAGGATCGCTGATCGCATCCGCTGTGACGATCCAAGGACCAACGGGGCATGACCCATCAAGCCCCTTGCCTTTGAAATACTGTCCGCCGTGGCGGCGCTGCACGTCCCTTGCCGTGATGTCATTCAAGATCGTGTAGCCGAAAACATGCTCGAAAGCGCTTTCCTTTGAGATATTGCGTCCGGGTTTGCCGATGACAACAGCCAGTTCGACCTCGTAATCAATTGCCTCGGACACTTCTGGGAAAACCAGAACATCCCCTTCGGGTGGCACAATGGACGTTGGCGGCTTGGTGAAAAACACCGGATGTTCGGTGATGCCAACCTTGATGTTCTGTGCCTTTTCGCCCTCCGCGATATGTTCGCGATAGTTACGCCCGACGCAAAAGATGTTTTTGCGCGGTGCAGGGATGGGGGCCATCAGGACCGGATCGGAAACGACTGCGCCCGCGTGCCCGCCGTTGTCTGCCTGCGTGACAACCGTGGTGAGTGCGGCCATTGCGTCTGGCCCCCCTGCGATCACTGATTGCACGCAGCCAGAGGCCAGCGCCTCGTTGTGTCGTCCGCCAGCAGCCTGAGCGATATTCAGCCAAGCACCGTTTGCAAGTTGAACCGCGGCATAGGGTTTACCTTTTATGGATAGTGTCGCCAGTCTCATTAAATCCTCCCCCAGAAGGCTAAATACGTAGAGATGTCCGGTCAGCGATCCGGTCGAACGTGCTGTTCGCCAGATGCTCTGATGAACCTCTGGGACAAACCCTCTTGACGTTTACAAGAGGCGTTCGTATCGGAGAAATCAATGAACCAATATGCAGATTGGGTGATGAGTGATGTCAAGAATAGAGCTTCTGGTGCAGCGTATCAGGCAAATCATCGAAACCGAGGGATACCAGCATAACGACCGTTTGCCTCCGGAGCGGGTGATGTGCACAACGCTTGGCGTGACGCGCAATCAACTGCGTCGGGCTTTGTCTGATCTTGAAGCGCAAGGTTTGATCTGGCGCCACGTGGGACGGGGGACTTTCGTGGGCGCACGCCCTGTGCTGAACCTTGATGATGTCACTTATTTGCGGGATCAGGTGAAACCAGAGCAGGTTGTATCAGTACGGTTCACAATTGAGCCTGAAACGGCACGGCTTGCAGCAATCTACGGAAAGAAAGCCGACCATGACCAAATCAAGATGTGCGCAGAACGCTGCCGGACCGCACCGGATTGGCGCGGCTATGAGGCATGGGACAATAAGTTGCACCACGCGATTGCTCGCGCAACACAGAACAAGCTG
Source organism: uncultured Loktanella sp. (assembly GCA_964351055.1). Lineage (GTDB taxonomy): Bacteria > Pseudomonadota > Alphaproteobacteria > Rhodobacterales > Rhodobacteraceae > Yoonia. The sequence goes on from CAYGMX010000098.1 coordinate 7,055, forward strand.
TATCTTTATTATTTCGAGACACTGAACGTCGTGCGCAGATCAGTGGTCTGGGGGCAGCCTCGCAAGAGCCTGCGGCCAGTAGAAAACTATTCCAGCTTCCTTGAACATGATATCATTGTGCAAGCGATCCTGAACCATGATGGCGATCTTGCGGCGCAGGCTATGCTGGATCATCTTCAATCGGTCTACGGGCGCATATTGCCAACCATGGATCTGGCTATACCGAAGGAATTTGCGTGATCGCGCCGGTTTCAGAGCGTTTGAGGCCCACAGCTTTGTGTAAGCACGATCAAGTGTGGGTGTGGAATAGCTGAAAGGGCAATAGCCTAGGTCACAGTCACAATCATATTGCCCAAACCTGCGATCTCGATGTCCATCACGTCGCCTTTGACCACGGCCGCGACACCTGATGGCGTGCCCGTCATGATCACGTCGCCCGCTGCCAGTTCGAAGTATTCTGACAGATAGGAAATCATCTCGGGTGTCTTCCAGATCAACTGGTTCAGATCGCCTTCTTGGCGGAGCACCCCGTTCACCTTCAGCGTGATCGCGCCGCTGTCCAGATGCCCAACCTCCGCAACGGTATGGATCGGACCGACAGGGGCGGATTGTTCGAATGCCTTGCCGATCTCCCAAGGCCGGCCAGCCTTTTTCATTTCGCCCTGCAGATCGCGGCGGGTCATGTCCAAGGACAGCGCATAACCGTATACATGGTCAAGCGCCTCATCGATCGGAATGTTCTTGCCGCCTGATTTCAGAACGACCGTCAGTTCCGCCTCATGATGCACATCAGATGAATGTGGTGGGTAGGGAAACTCACCAGATGCGTCGAGGTTGTTGGGGTTTTTTTGAAAGAAGAACGGAGCTTCGCGATCAGGATCATGGCCCATCTCGATCGCATGGGCTGCATAGTTGCGCCCGATACAGTAAACACGACGGACGGGAAATGCCCCCCCCGACGCCACCGGGATAGTCGCTACGGGAGGTAAAGGGATAACAAGATCAGACATTGGGCCGCTCCGCTTTTTGAGTCCTGCACCACTAGTAGGTATGACCTCACGATAGATCAACCTGACCAATATTCTGATTGGTTGAAGCGCACATCGGTAAGGTATCGGCGGCACATTCTAAGTTTACCAGAACGGCCAAAGCCGCGTCTGTGCCGCCATTGGAATGTGGACCGTTTGCTTCGAAAAATGGCATTTCGATGCTATGCAACGCACCCATCGGTAGGGCTGCGACGAACTCACCCGAGGCGCAGCAATGCGAAATCTGAAAGGATGATTGCTGGATTTTTCGTATTGCATTATGCATGCAAGTCGAAACACTCCACCGTCAAGACGGCGTGTCGGGCAGGAAAAACAATGCTGAAAAGTCTGTTAAAGAACGACTTTTCCGGAGAAATCCTCGAAGATAGGTTCTCT